>JARZZM010000034.1 GCA_030130125.1 Thermoproteota archaeon | reverse complement strand
CGGAGGAGGTGATCAGCCACGTCGAGAGCTACATCCGTTCCGGAGAGGGTGATTAGATCCATCAGGACCTTCTTGACCGAGCTTCGGAAGGTGATCGACATCGAGGAGGCATATTTGTTTGGGAGCTATGCCCGGGGGGATTGGGTGAGGGAGAGCGATGTAGACCTGATAATCGTCTCTTCTGATTTCAGGGACATGAAGTTCACCGAGAGGCTGGATCTAGTGAACGAGATATCTTGGAGGCTCAAGATTACTCCTCCGCTGGAAGTCATACCTCTCACTCCGGAGGAGCTCAGGAGGGGAAGCGTTGTGGTCGATGACGCCAGGAGGTACTGGATCAGGGTGTTATAGCCTATCTCGCAGCGAATGGACAGCTGTCCCGTTGGAACCTCTCTCAGCGATCCTTGGGTAGGGAAGCTCACGCAAGCTGATGCTAGGTGAGAGCAGCTGGTCAGTCGATCGGATTGGTCCATTGATCGGGCTTTACACATTAATACCCGAGCGGCACTTCTTAACTTCTTATCCATTCCCCTTTAAGAGCTTAATCGGGGACGACGTCCCGAATCGAGCGCACCATTAGATGAGGAGCAAAGAAAGAGGAAGGGGGAGATGAGGGATCAGTGGGACAGGCGCCTCCACAGGACTGGAACGGCTGCTAGGATGATGGTCCATAGCAGCACGGGGAGGCCCAACAGCTCGCCGCCCACTGCGGGACCCGGCACTTGGAGCGGCTGGAAGGTATTCTCATCCAAGGGTAGGGGGTCTACTGTCGAAGAGGATTGGTGCTTGGGCTGCGTCTGGGACTGAGGCTGTATCAGACCCTTCTTTAAATGCTTGGCTCTGGCGGTGGGAAGTGAGGTCGGGGTCTTCTCCGCGGGTGGAGAGGCCTCTACAATCACCCTTATGGAGCCAGCTGCAGGCAGGAAATCATCGGCTTCGGTGATGCCGAGCTCTATAGTACTGTCCCCCATGATCACGTCTATGGAGCCAGTCCAAGTGGTTAGAGGCGACCAATCGGAGCCATCCCAGTAGTAAACACCGTAATAATAGCTCTGGCCCGTGGAATCAACCCAGGTCCCAATAAATACCATGTACTCGGCGCCGTAATCATCATCTCCAGTAGTGGGATCGTTGTCCGTGTCGTAGTATATCCAGAACCACCTATCCATCTCGAAGTACTGGGGCAGCGATGTGGTTATTGGTCCGGCCACGTCGAACCTGTGGTAGACGTACCCTTTAGCTATGTCATCGGTCATGTAGAAGTCGGTGAAGTCGTACTCAGCCGGGATGTAGCCCTCATTTGCGTCGGAGGCCGAGGGGCTGACGGTCCAGTCGCTTGGGTCACCGTCCACGGTTATCGTGTTCCCCTGGCCCATGGTGTAGGTGAACTCCAGGTCGACGTCATCGTCTAGGAAGGTGTAGCCGTCGGTCCACACGCCTATCGTATCGCCCGGGCTCACGCCCAGGTCGGAGTAGCTCACCTTGGCCCCTATGTAATTGCTCCCGGGTGTGAAGAATCCGGTTACCGGGTTGCACGACCAGGAGGAATCGCACAGGTTGAACCACTGGAAGGAGCCGTCCCCCGTAGAGCGGAGGTCTAGTATGAAGTCCTCGCTGTCATCGCCGTCCACATCTATGAATATCCATGGGAAGAACCCCAAGTCCAGGGATTCGGGGATGTTGCCGGCGTAGTACAGGGTGAAGTACAGGTACTCGCCGTCCCCCCGATCTCCAGGTATTTGGCGTCTATCCAGTAGGAGCCGTACTCGAGGGAAGCGTGGGGATCCAAGTTATCGTGGAGCACTACGATAGGGGAGGCCGCGGAGGCCAGTGCTGGGATTAGTAGGATGATCGGGAGTAGGAGCATCACGCGTTTCATAGGCCCTACCCCTACCTTTTTTTATAAGTTTTATGAGTATGAGGGAAATTAAACTGGGCACCCGGTGATGGAGTATATACGTTAGATTTAGAGGTCCGGGGGCGGCCTTTCCTCCTTTCAGACACTTAGGTGGGTGTTTGTACCCCGAGAATTAGGGGAGATTAGTTGTAGTCAATTAACGGGTTACCTAGCGGATCGAGCCTCCGGCTTCGATATCACTTCCCGAATTCTCCGCCTGAGCATTGGGGCTATCCCAGTTGAGACGATGAGAGGGGGATTATTAGTGGGATAGGCGCCTCAGGACTGGGACCAAGAGTAGGAGGATCCATACCCCCTCCGTTGGAGCGACGATTTCACCTCCCACTGCGCCCGTGAACTCGGCTTCTAGCATTGGAACCTTCCTGAGGAAGGCCCTTCTCTCTGTTACACCCTCTTGAATGGAGAGGGAGCAATCCGAAGCGGTGAACGCCACCGTGTAGTGGTTCAGGCCCGGCGCGCTGACTGGTAGGCTCGCATCCTCAGCTTGGAGGGGGGCGTCCCCGTACTCCAGGCCGGTGGTCATCGACCGGTACTCCAGCTCCTTGTAGAGCTGAGCGACCCACCCGTCCCATCCCCCGCTCCCGTACGATGAGGTGAAGCCCACCACATGGAGGTAGTCACCCAGCCCCATCATCTCAGTGAACTGGTCGTAGTTCGGGCCACCGTACATCTTCGCCTTTACCAGCCCCAGATCCGGATCCAGCTGAGCGATGAACCCGTTTAGATCACCGTCCACCCCGTGATATCCTGTCAGGTAGAGGTGGCCGCCATAAGCATATATCATCCCCGCGCTCTCGTTCAGGGGTCCTCCCACAATCCCGGATTTGAGGACGCCAAGGTCCCCGTCCAACTCGACTACTATTACATCCATCTCACCGAGGCCCGTGGATGTAGTGATGCCAGCCGCGTACAGACGGTCATTCAACGCGTCAATTGAGTAGATGAACTCGTGCCCTACGCCTCCTATCAGCAGGCCCTTCTCGAAGGTGAGCCCATCGAACCTAGCTACCAACCCGTCTCCATACATCCAGAAGGGGTTCCCCAGCTGGTCCCGTCCTGAGGTGGGCGAGTTGGCTATTCCGACGGCGTAGATCTTCCCTCCCATGAGCACCAAGTTCTGGAACCCATCGTTATAGCTACCTCCGTATCCCACGCCTGAGAACGACGTCAGATCAGGATCGATCCTCAGGAGAAGACCATCGTACACAGTGGGCCTGACCGATGTGGCATGGTAGCCGACCGCGTAGAGGTGGCTGCCATCGCCGACCACCTTGTACAGGTAGTCCAAGGTGCCGGAGCTCGCGCTCCTCACGGACACCACATTCAGGTCCGTGTCAGCCTTCACGATTAGAGCCGTTCCAGGACATGAGTAGGAGTAGCCGACCGCGTAGATGTAGGAGCCGTCGTAGTATATGCCGTACAGCTCCTCCCACGAGCTGCCCCTGAGCACCACCTCCCTAACTGTGTCGAGGAGGGGATCCAGCTTGATGAGGACCGCGTCCCAGTCCCCGGACGGGGACGTGATCCTGCCAGCAGCGTAGATGTAAGTGCCATCCGTGGTCACATCGTAGAGCCAGTCGTTCCCGCTGCCACCAACGGAGATGGCCCTGTCCATCGTCCTGACCTCGTCGCTCTCACTGGTCGCGGAGGGATTTCCGTGGTACATGCGAAGGACGTTGTAGCCGGGGTCGATCCTAGGCACCCTCACCCAGACCCTAGTCGTCGGGGTGCCGCATCCGCTCTCGATCCAGTAGCTGAGTGGATTATCCGAGGCATCGGTGAACCTCAGATCCCCGCAGTCAGGCCTCATCTCTCCTCTGGAGATCAGGGCTGACGAGTCGAATTCCACCAGTACTTGGTGATCCGTGAGCGGCCCGTAAGGGTTCTCGATAAGTAAGGTCCTCTTGAAGCTCCAAGAGTCATAAGGGGATGCGAAGATCTGGGTTAATGGAAGGGCGATGAATAGTAGGAGAATTGCGTATTTACCTACGTGTCTATCCACCATATTACCCCTCAGCCAAGTGAAGCTCTTATCCTTTTCCCTTTCCCTCCACCGGGGCTGACCACACTTAGCCGAGCGTGCGCTCCTAATTTCTACTGTAGCGGGGAGGGTGTACTAGGGCTGAGTGATCTCTAACCCCCTGTAGCGATCTTAGCGCCCAAGGAGCGGATCACCTCGGTGATGACGGTCGCCCTCCTTTACATCTGAGATCGTTGATGAAGTATCAATGACTTCTACATCCATGGATCCAGATTCGGGGCGGAATGGGTATTTTCCGGGCTTACCCAACCCAAGCGTGCTGGACTATCCGGATCTCAGCTCAGACGAGCCCCTGGGACCTAGCCCAGGATAGGGCCTCTCCCATCCCATCTTCCAACTCTATTTCCGGTTGAAAACCGGTCTCTTGGAGCTTACGGACGGGCACATCCTCTGGAGCGAGGTCCAGGTACCTCACGACGTCAAAGAACCTACTGGCCATCCTCACCACGCCTCTAGGGATACGTACCCTCCTGCCCTCCCTGTTCAGGAATGAGGATATAGAGTTGAGCAGCTCACCCATGCTGTACATCCGGGGCCCCCTGACGTTATATATACCCTCGGCTCCCGTCTCCATCAGGTGAACCATAGCTCTAGCAACATCTCTAGCGTGAACTAGGGCAAGTGGAGTGTCTTCTCCCACGAGCACGGGCCTTACACCCCTCTTGATCCACCTAGCTATTGAGAGGATATCCGGGTTAATGGAGTAGGGCCCGTAGATCCATCCAGGCCTCACGATGATCGCTCTCATCCCCGATCTCAACACCTCCCTCTCGGCCTCGCACTTCGAGCGCTCGTACCCGGTGACTGGCCTGCATGGGGCGTCCTCATCCGCTCTCACCCTCAATACCTCTCCCAGAGCTAGGATGCTGCTGACCAGTACGAAAACATCTGTCCTTACCTCTCTCAGCAGGTTCACTGTCCCCAGATAGTTAACCCTCATCGTAGGCCCCCTTAGAACAGCCGCCAGGTGGAGGACCGCATCCACCTCCAAGGGACCTTTGAACTCCTCGACCCTCGCCTCCATTAGTTGAACGCCGTCCATCAGCTCCTTAGCCCAAGGTCTCTTCCTGAGGCTCCCTATGTTCACCATAGCCACTATCTCGTATCCCCTATCCTTGAGGATGGGTATGAGGTTGCATCCCAGCATTCCTGAAGCTCCGGTTACCAGTACCCTCATCACCATCAATGACGTCGAGCATCCTTTTGACCCTTGAGGTCAGGTCCCCCTCACCTCTCCCCTCCTCACACTAGCCGGATCCACTGTGATGTACAGGTCGTTTCCCAAGTAAAGCAGGGGCTTTGTCGAGTGGACATCTACTACTCCTTCTATCATAGCTCCAACGAGGACCGATTTTACCTCGCCCACGAACCACGTGTGATCCCCCAGTTCAACCTCATCCACGAGTAAACATTCCATCGCCGCGTAGGCGCCTTCTATGAGAGGGACGCCCAACTTCGGTCCCTCAAACACCTCGATACCCGCAACTTCCAGCTTGTCCTCTCTCTCAGATCTCGATATCCTCCCGCATGTGTGAACAGAATCTATCATCTTGTATGGTAGGAGATTCACCCCGAATGACCTCCACCTCCTTATGAGCGAGTGCGTCGCCCTCCTAGGTGACACTGACACGCCGTAAAGGGGAGGATAGAACGAGACTGGCGAGTGCCAAGTGGCGGCCATGGCATTAGCCTCGCTCACTGATCCGGAAGTTATCAACGCCACTAACCTGGGACCGGCGATCCTGAAAAAGTAATTTATTGAAGACTCTCTCATACGAATTTGGACTGGCGCTGCTGATGAGCTTAACGCTTCCTGCAACTGATGTAGAGTGGACCGAGATATTTGGACTCCAGCGCGACTCTCCTCTGATATAGGTGTATGAGCCCTCTAACGAGCAGAGAGAGCAGAAATAAGGAGAGGAAGAGTGCTTTCTTCATTAGGGCTCCCGTAAAGGTGGCATGCTACCCAGTAGCCCGGCTTCACTTCCACCAAGGGAGGTTCGTCCCTACAACACGGCTCGAAGACCTTGAAGCACCTAGGATGGAAGAGGCACCCTGACGGCGGATTGACCGGGCTTGGAACATCCCCCTTCAGGACTATCCTCTCCTTCGCGCGCACATAACTGTCCATGTCGCTGGCCAAAAACAGGATAACTCTGGCGACCTCGTCGGGATCGCCCATCCTCCCCATAGGGAGGCGCTTCATGAACTCCTTAGCTTCCCCCACAGCCCTTATTCCTAGCTTCTTAGCAACCCTCTTGACCCCCTCCGTATATATCCCGCCTGGAATTACGACATTCACCCTGAACCTTCTTCCGTGGTCCCTAGCTAGCGATCTCGTTAGAGCTATCGCGGCAGCCTTGCTCATGGTGTAATGGGTAAGATCCTCCTTGAAAGGAAGTATGGCCTCGATAGAGCTCACATTTATGATCACGCCGCCGTTCTCCCTCCTTCTTATCATGTGCTGGCTCATCCAGAACACCGACAATGCGTTGACCTTCATCACCCACTCGAAGAAACCCTCTTCCACCTCTGTGAACTTTTTGAATGGATAGATCCCCGCGTTGTTGACCAAGATATCCGGAGGCTCCTCCAGCTCTTCCCTAGCCTATCTATCTCGCTCTTGTTCGAGAGATCGACGAGCTTGGCTTGGATGCCCCTCTGATATTTCCCTAGTTAGCTTCTGGAGGCCCTCCCCATTGACATCCACCGCGATTATATCCGCTCCTGACTCCGCGGACCTCAATGCAGCTGCCCTGCCTATCCCCGCTGCGGCCCCTGTGATCATCACGGTCTTACCAGCGAGCGAGATGATCTCGCTCAAAGAAGGCCTCTCCACGGAAGGTAATCCTGGTAGCATGGTAACCCCTTTAGTTGGTCCGTTAATAAACCAAGCGGTGGCGACATCCAGCTAACTTGCATATCGGTAAACGGGCTTGTACTGGGCTCCTAATGATCAGTATGTGTCTTCTACATATGAAGTAAACGGGCTTGTACCTTCGCCTCAGGAGGAGTAGCCCCGATCGCGAGCGCTCCTGCTTAGGGAATTTGAGCTCCAGAGATCGAGGCTATGAGCTGGGAACTGAGATACCGACAAAGAGTTAACCTCCTCGGCCTCCATCAGATCAGCCTCTATCGCAAATGCTTTTTAGTGGTAACTTTACTCATGTGGGAGGGAGCTTGGTCAAGTTCGGGTTCTTAGCTAGGGGAACTAAGGGCAAGATATCTCTGAGTAGGGAGCTAGCTGAGAGATATCTGAGGGAAGCTCCCGTCCTCTTGAGCATGGGAACCGCCTCCGGTCCTATAGTAAAGCTTGTATACAAGGAGAGAAGGAGCGATAGGGCCTTGAGAGATGCGATGGAAGGGAAAGCGACCCTCTCCGACACTTTGGCTTTCTTAATGGATATCTCTATAACGCAGGAGCTAGAAAACGACCTGCTTGTGATCTACGCTTGGCTCTATAGGAAGGTCTTGGGCTCCGATCCTCCCATCGATGTGGATATACCCGATATCCTACCCAAGTTCTTGGAGGATGAGCTGGACGATCTGAGATCTAAGGTACTCGAGATCCAGCTAGAGAGGATTGGTATGCTGTAAGTCGTATGATGGGGATGGTAAGGACCAGCAGATGTGGGGGCCGATCCCATCACCTCCCAGCCCAATGATTATATTCCTTCGGGGTGGTCCCTCGGAGGGAAAATGAGGGTCGCCTTTCCAGTCTACGACCATAAAGGTCTAGATGAGGAGATTTTCGAGCATTTCGGACATGCTCCCGCATTCTTACTGGTGGAGATTGAAGACGGGGCTGTGAGATCCCACGAAACGGTAGATAACCCCCACTCCGAGGAGCACGGACCGGGCGTCGTTCCCTCCTTACTAGCTCAGCTGGGCGTGGACGTGCTGATATGCATGGGGATGGGTGGGAGGGCTCGCCTGTTCTTCCAGCAGCTGGGGATAGAGGTCATCACTGGGGCTCAGGGGAAGGTGAGTGACGTCCTCGAGGCCTACCTCTCTGGGAAGCTGGAATCACTACCTTACGAACCTAGGGAAAAGTGGCATCACTATTGATTCCCTATTACTAATTTTTCAGTAACTTTAAAACTATTGTTAACTTTATTTATTAATCCATTTTTTCCGAGAATATCTCAAAGTTTTATTACAATATACTCTAGTACGTTCATGCCAAGTGTTTCAGACCTCTTGAAGGCCGCGCGAGCATCTGGGTAAGGTGAGATGATATGATTCCTGTATTGTCTACAGGCTGAGGGAGCGTGGCACGAATAACAACCATCGGCGAGCTACAGAGGAGTTAAGGAGTTATATCAGGTGGAACTTAGAACGGGATTAGGTACCGGGGCAATTACTTACCTTTTCCATCTCATCCATCAGTTCCTTCATCCTCGCGACGAACCTCTCGGCATCCTCCACCAGATCCTGAACCTCTTTGGTAGAGAGGGTAAACAAAGGTGTGTAATCTCCCTCTTCTCTGGCCTCCCTCAGCTTGCTCAGTATTCTGGCGTACTCCCTATCAAGAAGACCTGGTTCCACGAGTCTGGTCCAGAGTTTGAAAGCTACCCCTCCGTGGGTGGATGCGTCCTCCCCAAGAAGAAGTAATACGGCCCTAGCCGCATTGTAGGCAGCGTAGTAGGCTCTGCTTACTGCATCCTCCAGCTCTCCCTCGATGAGAAGCAATTTAGCCGACCTCAATTTTGATTCAGCCTTCTTAATCAGAGCTCTAGACTCTTCTCGGCCTTCCAAAGTAGGAACCCCTCCTCTCTCGCTCTTCTTATCAGAGAGATGCTCCCCTTCGAATACTCCTCCGGTGATACGACTATCACCGTTACCGGAACTCCCGTGTCGGCGAAGATACTTGAGGAAATTTCCCTAGCCATCCTCCTAGCTTCACTCACATTTTCGGCCACTAACATCACGTCAACATCGCTATCAGGTCTGTGGCTCCCCCTAGCCACGGATCCGAATATCAAGATGAGCCTAGCCCCTGGAATGTTGGATAGCTCCTCCCTGAGCCTGCGGAGCACCTCATCGAGTTTCAGCGCGATCATCGCATTAGTACGGAAAGAGGCACTAAATAGTTTAACCGTTAGAGGTGGAGTTTGGGGGATCATCTCTTCTGCGCGATCCCTCAAACTGGATGTGTCTGGAACTTCAGTTTTAATTGATTCAGCTGTGGCATGATGCGATGAGGACGAGGTTCAAGTGGATCACTGTCCTGAGCCTGGCCTTCCTCGGATTCGCTAGGAGCACCGGATGGGCACTCAATAAGGGCCTATCCTTCCCTCTCCTATCCAGCTACACGGAATCCGCCTTCATTAAGGGAAGCGTCCTAGCCTTAGAGGGGCTGATAGGGATGATCATCCCTCCTATCCTTGGCTATTACAGCGACATCATGAGGTCGAAGCATGGACGAAGGAAGCCGTTCGTCGCAGTTGGGGGGATTCTAGCCTCTCTGGCATCCATCTCCATCTACCTCGCCTACTTTTCCGGTTTGGGGTTGCTGGGCTTTTCACTCACGCTCGCCTTCCTGTACCTTTCCCTGCACGTGTACACCGCCCAATACAGGGCTTTGATGCCCGACACCGTGGAGAGCGGTCAGAGAGGGAGGGCCAGTGGCATCATCACCCTCTTCGAGTGGGCGGGCAACCTATTCCTCTTCGGGCTCGCCGGGATGCTCATGGCCGTGGCTGTAGAGTCGACTGGTGGATCGGGAATTAAGGCCCTCGCGAGCACCCCCTACCTGCAGGTCCCCTTCCTCGTAACGGCAGCCTTCCTGCTCGTGAGCGCTCTCGTGGTCTACTTCTTGGTGAAGGAGCCTGAAATCCATGTGGATAGGGAGGAGGGGCTCTGGGAGTACGTGAAGAGCGTAGTCTCCAATCGGGACTTCCTCAGGTTCTATACGGCCCAGATCATGTGGTGGCTGAGCTTCGAGTTCGTGGCCATCTTCCTCTTCGGAATACTGGCCTACATCCTAAGGGGAGCCGCCACTGAGCTTGACGTGAAGGCTGTCACCTCCCTAGGACTCCTCCTCATGGCCCTGTTCAACGTCACTGTCCTAGTCGGTTCCATTCCCGGTGGGATCATCTACGACAGGATCGGGAGAAGGGTGAGCATCGTTGCGGGGAGCGTAGTTTTCGCCTTACCCCAGCTGTGGGCATGGACAATAAGCACTAAGATGGAGGTAATAGCAGCGCTGGCTGTGGCTGGGGTAGGCTGGGGGATGCTCATGGCCTCCTCATTCCCGGTCATAGGGGATCTGCTGACCAGCTACGAGAGGGAGGAGTTGACAGGTCGCTATTATGGGTTCTTCGAGGCTACTAGGTCCCTACCAATACTCCTCGCAGGCGTGATAGGGGGCGCGATCGTCGACCTAGCTGGAGGGAACTACAGGGTCCTCTTCCCGATAGGGGCGATACTGGTCCTGGCTTCCATACCACTGATATGGAGTATGAGGAGGCTGGAGAGATGATCTACCTCGCAGCCATTCTCGCTGCCTTGGGCGCTTTCCTCTTCTTCGTGTTTTACGTGAGCTACAGGTTGGTGAAGCCGCCTAGGTACGTTGGCGAGTGGACCCCCTCAGACTTGGGCCTGGATTACGAGGAGGTAATGCTGACCACCGATGACGGCGTCAGGCTTGAGGGATGGTGGATGGACAGGGGAAGCGATAAGACGGTGGTGCTCCTCCACGGTTACACGGTGAGCAGGTGGGCTTTCTACATAAGGAGGATGATGGAGTGCTTGGCTGACGAGGATTACAACATACTGACCTTCGACTTCAGAGCCCACGGGAGGAGCGGCGGGAGATACACAACCTTCGGCAACATGGAACTGCTCGATCTCAGGGCGGCGCTGAAGTGGCTCCGCTCTAAAGGGGGAGGGAAGGTCGCGCTGATCGGCTACTCCATGGGAGGGATCGTGACCATAAGGGCGCTAGCTGAGGGTATGGCAGATGTGGGGGTGGCTGACAGCCCTCCATTTTACGCGGACAGGAGCGCAGCCAGGGGGTTGAAGTACTTCGCTAATCTGCCCTCATCCCTCTATCCCCTCGTCAAGGTCTTCGCCAAGGCGCTTACGGGCGTGGAGAATGTCGACATCATGGGATACGCCGAGAGGGTCATGAGGCCCCTCCTCATAATCGTGGGAAGGCGTGATCCCCTAGTCAGGGTAGAGGAGGCGGAGGAATTCGTCGCCCTGAACAGGGAGATCAATCCCCGCGTGGAGCTGTGGATCGGCGAGGGAGCTCACGTTAGAGTGATGGAGGCAGAGCCCGATGAGTACAGGAGAAGGGTGCTTACCTTCCTGAGGGCTCATCTGGGAGCATCGTGACCTGTGGTGGGTTCGGTACAGTTGAACTGAATTCTTGGGAGAGGTTGAGATGACTCTTGGTCTTCAGAGCATTATCATGTACGAGAGGAGAGAGGAAGCTCGTCTCCTAAGGTGAGGAAGGGCTTCCTAACCTCAAAAGTCTCATTTCTCATCCCTGAAAGCTGCTCGCGACATTCTGGTGGGAAAGGATATTTAGGAATACAACCCCAGATACATTGAATGAGGAGAGAGGAGGGGGAGTTCCTAAGGGAGAGGGCTGAAAAGTTCTTCGAGGTAGGCAAGAGGCTCCTAGAAGAGGGAGTTATTGACTTAGCGGCTTTCCACTTCCATCAAGCCTCCGAGCTGATCCTCAAGTACGCACTCTTCCGGATAACCGGTGATTACCCTAGGACTCACTCAATAAGGAGGCTGCTCAAGCTCCTCTCCAAGTCCACAGGTGACGAGGGGATAATGGAATTCCTGAGGGAGAATATAAACAGCCTGTCGAACTTGGAAAACGCCTACATGACCTCCAGATATCTGCCAGCTGAATTCTACAGGGAGGAAGTGATGAGTATGATGGACGTAACTCTCTCCATATTCGAGCTGGTGAGGAGGTATGTTTGAGCACTTAATAGACCTCGTGAGGGAGGAGGAGAAGTACAGGAAGGATCCCATCAAGATAGCTAAGGCCATCAAGGAGGTTGCAGAGGAGATGTTTGGGGAAGTCAGGGTCTACCTGTTCGGCTCGGTTGCTGAAGGCGAGGACACTCCGTCCAGCGATATGGACATCATGGTGGTGTCGCGTGAGGTCCCTAAATCAGTCGGGGAGAGATCTGAGCTGGTGGCTAGGATATTGGAGGTAGTGGGTGTGGACGCTCCCGTCGAGATACATCTGCTGAGGCCTGAAGAGGAGGATTGGTACCTTAAATTCGTGAAGAAGAGAATAGAAGTGAAGTGAGGTGGGAATTAACTGAACTGAGCTGTCTCTCTGTATGAGAGTGGACATGGGCTATTCTCTTTTGCCACATTGGACTCTCTGGAAGATGGGTAAGGTGACCATTTCAATGTTCGCGCGCGAAAGTCCGTCAGAGGGAGGAGGGTCGTACGAGAAGAGCCTTTATAGAGATCGGTGTCGAGGGACGCTCTCGACCTCTTCGGAGTCTCTTGGCTGAGTAATACCTATGATAAACCTTAAATATTACACCAGAGTATATGTAGCGTGTCCGAGGTAGTGTCATTCAAGGTAAGAAGAGATTTGAAGAGGAAGATGGAGGCGTTTAAGGACCGGGTTAATTGGTCTGAGGAGTTGAGGAAATTCGTTGAACTGAAGATAAGGGAGCTGGAGGCCAAGGAGAGCAAGGAGAGAATAAGGGAAAAATTGAGAAATGCCCCTTGGTCCCTCCAGAAGGGATCTTCCACAAAGCTAGTGAGGGAGGACCGTGATAGTCATTGACGCCTCGGCCTTGACTGCCATAATCCTGAAGGAGGAGGGATGGGAGAGCCTACTCGATGCCTCGGACCTCTTCATATCGGTCGATCTGCTCCATAAGGAGGTAGCCAATGCCATCTGGGCTGCATCCCTCTCAGGTAGGATCTCTGAGGAGAATGCCAAGGAGTCTTTCTCCCTTTTGAAGGAATTCATCCAGCACAACGTGATTTTGAGGCCTCAGGCTCGGTATTTGGATAAAGCCTTAGAGATCGCACTCAAACACAAGATAACGGTATACGATTCCATATACATAGCCCTATCCATTGAAGAGATCCTACCTCTCCTGACCTTGGATTCCGAACAGGCGAGAGTAGCGTGGGCGGAAGGGGTAAAGCCCATAGGGTGGTGAACGGCCGCTTTTCATAAGTATTTATGATTAATGTATTTCCGGTGAAGGGGGATCCCATTAGAACCCTCGATCAGAAGTCGATGGGTCATCCTGACCAAGTTGAGGGAGTAATCCCCATTATGCCATGGATTCACACCTATGAATGTCCTCACTTATTAGGATGCTATTATCTGAGCTAACCTACGCTGCCTTTTAAGACATCATGGCCCTTCAATAACAGCTTGTAAGCCGGAATCACCCTTATTTTCATGCCCTCCCTCTCTACTACGTCCTCCTGCTCGTAAGTGACCAGTAGAGGTTTCACTCCCTCCCTTTTAGCGCACTCCACCAGAGGGGCCAACTCCCTCCTCTCGTTATCCGAAGTGAGCTCCCAAGTAACCTGAACCGCGTACTTTCCCATGACGAGCAAGTCTACCTCTCCCTTATCTCCCTTCCAGTACCTGATCTCCTCGCCTTTCCTCTTGAAGTGCAGGAACATCAGGTTCTCGAGTTCAGCTCCCCTGTCCTCCTTGGTGGTAGCTACTCTCTTCAGCCCCAAGTCAACCGTGTAGGCCTTTCTGGGATGCCTTAGAGCATCTTTCACCTTACCATACGCTTGAACGAAGAAGAAGAGGAAGATCTCCTCCAGCATCCCTGTGTATCTAAGTATGGTCCTAGTGCTGGCGCTTATACCGTAGGAGGCCAAGAAGTTCTTGGCCCTCCTTATGCTGAACGGCCTTCCAACGTTGGTCAGCAGGTACTTGAGGAAGCTTTCCATTATCTGGACCTCCCTGATTCCGAACCTACCCACTAGATCCCTGTAGAGGATGTCCTCGTAGTAGGACCTGAGCAGCAGGCCCTTCTCCGCTAGGAGGGTCACCTCAGGGAAGGCGCCCCACCGCAAGTACTCGTCGAAGAGGTTCATTAACAGGCTCTCTTCCTCGGGCAACCCCTTCGGTTGTACCTCCTTGAATGTTATGAATTCAAGGAAGCTTAATGGGAACAACTTGAGGGTGACATGCCTCCCCGTCAGTAGGGACGAGATCTCGGGCTGGAGGATCCTCGAGGTAGATCCCGTCACTATGAGTTTCACTCCCCTCCGCCTGTCGTACAGGCTCCTAGCCCACCTCCCCCATTCAGGAAACTCCTGAACCTCATCAAGCATCAAGTACGTCCTGCCCTTGAGCAGGGCTTGCCTCTCCACCTCCTCAATTAAATCCCAGTCCAATGGGTGAAGTCTCCTGTCCTCGAAGTTCAGGTATATGACATTCTCTCCCTCGTCCATGAGTCGCTTGGCCCAGTAATAGAGGAGGTACGTCTTCCCGGCCCTCCTGACCCCAACGACATCCACAATGTGGGGTAGCTTGAGGACCCTGTGATCGACCCGCCTCGGCTTGGCTGGAGGAGGGCCTAGGACCTCCCACTCCCTGAGCACCGGCCTTAATCTCTCCCTGACACTCACGAGTCTTAAGGTAAACTACTTAGATATAATCTTGTTTACCTGGGTAAATGAAACATCTCGCAGAATTCTTATTCTGAAATTCGGGCACGACGCCTCGATCAATAATATATGAGCGATTTTATTTACAAAAATAAGTCAAACTACGGCAAAATAAATATAAATTTATTCGCTCGAGTCGGTTTGTTGAGTTGGAAGGGAAAGGTGTGTGGAGGAAAGCCTACGATTGATCGCTTACCTTAGCCTCACCCCTCCTGACGAACTGCATGGTCAGCAGAGAGGCCGCGAAGAAGGCTATGGCGAATGGAAGCAGGGAATCGTAGCCCAGAGCGTCTATGAAGAGCCCAGCTAGGGGAGGAGCGAATATGTTGGCCGCCTGCGAGAAGAAATAGTAGAGGCCCGTGTATCCGCCCAGCTTCTCGTCCACGGTCATGTCCACGATCATGGGAAGGGAGTTCACATTCACCAGAGCCCAGCCCAATCCTCCCAAGAAGAAGAGGCCCGAGAAGAGTGGTAGGACATTGGGGGAGTCACTCATTTGGAAGGCGAGCAGAATCATGACCGTGACCAGTATGAGACCCAGCGAGATAGTCCTCCTCCTGCCGAACCTCGCACCTATGAAGCCAGCCGGTAGCGAGAAGAGTATGAAGCCGAGGGCAACGAACCCCAGTATGAGGGCTCCCGTGGATTCGCCTATCCCGAGCCTGAACTTTGCGTAGCTGGTGAAGAACGTCTCCAGCGAGTTGAAGGCTATGAACCACAGCAGTATTGAGAGGAGCATGAAAAGCAGGCTCCTCTCGCCGCTGGAGAACACGTCCTTGAGGTTCTCCTTGAGCTCCCCGAAGCTCTCCTCCGTAGTCTTCCTGAAGAATTCTCCTAGATCGAGTTTCTCCCCCTTCTGCTTGTATTCCTCCGGTTCAGGGACAAAGAGGACTACCGCGAGGTTAGCTAGGAGCATGAGAGCAGCTCCGATGAGGAAGGGCAGTGAGTAATGGAGATCGTAGAGCACCTTACCGGCGAAGTACACGAGGAGAGATCCCACGCCGCCCATGAAGTTGATTATCCCGTTAGCTTGGCTCCTGTACTGGGAGGGGGTGATGTCGGGCATGAAAGCTATCACGGGGGAACGGAAGAGTGCCATGAAGAAGTTCATCGTGATTATGGTCCCCATCATCAACGCCAGGTCAGCGCTCTCCCTGGCTAGGGGAATGAGCGCAAACATGAGGGCGGCTAGAGGAGCGCCCACCATTATGTAGGGCTTTCTCCTCCCCCATCTGGTTCTGGTCCTGTCGCTGAGGGCACCGAGGTATGGTAGAAGGAGTATCGCGAACACATTGTCTATGACCATCACGATACCTATGATGAACGAGGAGAGGGCGAAGTCCTTCAGGAAGATGGGAACGTAAGCGTTGTAGAGCGACCATATTATGCTTATCCCGAAGAAACCCAAGCCCAGCACGAATACACGCCTGTAGCTGAAGTCCCGATCCGAGGGCATGTTGACCTCCGCAGCCCTTGAGGACTGGTTCCTTAAAAGGCGCTTAACTGACACCCAGTTTAAAAGCTCCATCCACCTCCCTACCCCGATGAGCTGGGAAGCTGGTAGGGTGCTCGTGCTCGGCCACAGGGGGTATAGCGCACTATACCCCGAGAACTCGTTGTTGGCCTTCGAGGAGGCCGTTAAGGCCGGAGCTGATGGAGTAGAGTTAGATGTAAGGCTGACGGGCGACGGAGAGGTGGTGGTGATCCACGACGAATCCTTGGAAAGGACGTCGAATATGTCCGGGCTGGTTGGAGAGCTCACGCTAGAGGAGATAAGGAGGGCCGACTTGGGGATGGGCCAGCACATTCCCGCCCTGAGGGAGGTCCTCTCCAGAGTTGAGAGACTGGTGAACGTGGAGATAAAAGAGGAGAGGGCTGCTGAGAGATGCGTTCAGGTGGTGAGAGAGACTGGCTCCTCAGACCGTGTCCTCTACTCGTCCTTTAACGTTGATGCCCTGAGGAGGGTGAGATCCCTCGACTCTGAAGCGAGGCTCGGCCTCCTTATAGATAGGGAGGAGATGCTCGCCGAGATCCCCTCACTCACCAAGGAGCTGAGGCTTTTCTCCGTGAATGCTCCTGTGGAGGGAGTTGACCTCCTCGGTATTGAGGGCTTCGCCGCTGCATCGGAGATGCTCAGGAGTTTGGGGCTCAGGCTGATATTGTGGGCTGCTAACGATGATCGCCTCCATCAGCTGCTGCCCGAACTGGCTGGCACTTTCGACGCGGTCATCACCGACGATCCGCCCAAGGCACTGAGGCTGCTGAGGAGCATGGGCCTGAGGTAGGTTAGGGTTAGGTCCCATGAGAGTCGCTATCATCGGCGCTGGAATCGTGGGGGCCAGCATAGCTAGGGAGCTTAGCCGGTACGAGGTAGAGGTCCATCTAGTGGAGAGGGAAGCTGACGTCGGTTGGGGAGTGAGCAAGGCGAATACGGGACTCATCCACGCTGGATACGATGATGACCTGGACAGGTTTCCCAACAGGGCTAGGCTCTGCGTCGAAGGAAACAGGATCTGGCATAGATGGGTGGAGGAGCTGGACATCCCCCACGCTTGGAGCGGTGCCCTCGTAATAGCTAAGGAAGAGTCGGAGGTGAAGGTGTTAGAGGGGCTCTTGAGGAGGGGCGAGAGGAATAGGGTCCCGGAGCTGAGGATATTGGAGAGGGATGAGGCTCTCTCGATGGAACCTAACTTAGTGAAGGTGGAGGCCGCCCTCTACGCTCCCACCGTCGGTCAGATCTCACCGCCTCAGGCGGTGATCGCGTTGGTGGAGAATGCAGTCGACAACGGGGTGAAGGTGCACCTCGACACGGAGGTCAGGGGAGTGGAGGTGAGTGGGGAGAAGGTGAGAGGGTTAAGGACTAGCGCGGGATTCTTGGAGGCTGATATCGTGATAAACGCCGCTGGCCTATACGCTGACGAGATTTCAAGAGAGGTAGGGGCCGATTACTTCGAGATAAGACCGAGGAAGGGTGAATACCTCATATTTGACGAGGATGCTGGTCCTAAGCCGTCTAGGGTGCTCTTCCCCACCCCCAGCGAGAGGAGCAAGGGAGTCGTGGTCACAACCGAGGTACAGGGCCATCTGATGGTGGGACCGAACGCTCAGGACCTCCCGAAGGAGGAGAAGGATGACAGGAGCACCACTCCAAAGGGACTGAGAGAGATCTACAAGAAAGCATCAGAGATTTGGCCCCTCCCTCCCCTTAACAAGGTGATAAGGACCTTCTCCGGTCTGAGGCCGGAGCCAACGGGAGGGGACTTCGTGATCAGGGCTGAGGATGTTTGGGGATTCGTGAACGTGGCTGGCATGAGGTCTCCGGGGCTGACGGCAGCCCCGGCAGTCGCCAAGGAAGTGGCCAGGATACTTGCGGGGATGGGCATCGACCTGAGGGAGAAGACGAAGTGGAAGGTCAGGAGGAGGGGGATCCACGGGAATAGAGCCGGTCAGGGAAGGGTGATCTGCCGGTGTAACCTAGTCAGGGAGCCCGAAATAAGGGAGGCAATCAGGAGGATGAAGCGGATAGGGGTGAAGACCCCGAGCGTGGACTCCGTCAAGTTCAGGACCTCAGCAACCACGGGCACGTGTCAAGGATCCTTCTGCAGGATAGAAATAGCTAGTATACTGGCCGAGGAGTTCAACTTTCCACTCTGGGATGTCACTCTGAAGGGAAGGGGAAGCGAACTGGGAGTGGGCGACGTGAAGGTCCTCCTGAGGCGATAGCATGATGTACGACGTGGTGGTCGTGGGTGGCGGTCCAGCCGGGCTGGCCTCAGCTTCTGAGTCATCCAAGCTGGGGTTAAGGACCCTCCTCTTGGACGAGAACCCCAGACTGGGTGGCATACTTCCCCAGTGCATTCATCCCGGATTCGGTCTCCACTGCCTCGGGGAGGACCTGACCGGACCCGAGTTCGCGCACCGCCTGATCGAGGAGGTGAGGGGGAGTGGTGTGGAGGTTAGGACTCAGGCCCATGTCACCTCCTTAGCGATGAGATCCGACCTGGTCAAGGAGGTCACCTATGCATCACCTCAGGGCACCGAGGCTGTGCAGGCCAAGGCAGTGATTTACGCTGCGGGGGCAAGGGAGAGGCACAGGTTCGAGGTGGGGATAGCAGGCGACAGGGTGGCTGGCATCTACACCGCCGGGGAGGCCCAAGCTATGATGGACCTCTACGGGGTCATGCCCGGGAGGAGGGTCGTCATCGTAGGCTCCGGGGACGTGGGCCTGATAATGGCGAGGAGGTTCGCCCTTGAGGGGGCGGAGGTGGTTGGCGTCGTGGAGATGCTGCCCTACCCCGGTGGGTTGGCGAGGAACCTCATGATCCTCAGGGACTTCGACATACCCCTTTATCTGAGCCACAAGGTGACGGAGGTCAGGGGAAGAGGTAGGGTCGAGAGAGTTAAGGTTGTGAGGGTCAATGAAGAGCTGAGGGAGACTGGCGAGGGCTTCTGGATAGATTGCGACACCCTCCTCATATCTGCTGGCCTAGTTCCCAGAGTTAAGATCCTAAGGAGGGCTGGAGCGATAATGGATCCCGCCACCGGCGGCCCGGTGGTCAATGACAGGCTTGAAACAACATTGCCTGGAGTGTTCGCCGCAGGCAACTCCCTGATCATAAATGATCTGGTGGATTACGCCGTTGAGCAGGGAAGGACCGCGGCTAAAGGTGCCGAGGAGTTCGTCAGAGGGAATGGTATCCCGACGAGGAGGTGGATCAGGGTCAGGAGAGGGGGGTATGTCAGGTTCGTCGTCCCTCACATGCTGGGAGGGGACAGGGATTTCTGGCTCTACGCTAGGGTGTCGAGGCCTGTGGAGGACGCGCTGGTGGAGGTGCCCGAGATAGGCCTGAGGAGGAAAGTGCCGGTGCTCAAACCATCTGAGATGCTCAGGCTCAGGATTAAATCGGGAGTTGAGGGAGGAAGGGTCACGTTGGTGATCAGATGACGGTCTACAAGCTCACTTGCGTGATATGCCCGCTCAGCTGCTCCGTCGAAGTGGAGGTAGAGGGAAATAGGGTAAAGGATGTGAGGGGATTTAGCTGTCCCCGGGGGAAGGAGTGGGCTGTGGAGGAGGTCCTGTCCCCGAAGAGGGTGGTCATGACCGTAATACGGGTGAGAGCTGGTAAGGAGCCCGTTGTCAGCGTGAAGACCGATTCTCCCATCCCCAAGGAAAGGATCCGTGAGTTGATGAGTTACCTAGCCACATTGGAGGTTGAGGCTCCCGTCTTCATAGGCCAAGTGGTTGTAGAGCATCCTCTGGGCTTGGAGACCAAGGTTGTAGCGACTAGGAGTGTAGAAGCTGTTGAAACGCGCGAGCACGCGTAGCTATGATCGTCTATACTAGTTGGTTTGACAGGTTTCGAGATGTGGGAGAATCGATCCCCTGAGTCTTAGATTTAGGAATGAATCAAATTTCTCGCGAGTTGACCTTATTTCCCCTCAGCGATCGCTTGTATGAATTCGAGTTCTCAGTCCACCTCTGTAAGGGTACTATTGCGTTGTTCAACTGTGCGGTCGATGGGGAGAGCTAGGGTGCTATTGAGAGAGGGGCGGGATGGTAGAAGTGCTCCGATAGTTGAGCGAGGATGCTTGGCGTAAGGCCCCCTGAGTCACTCTAGCAAGTACCTGATGCCGTGAAATAGTCTCGGTAGTGCAAGAATCATGATCGCATCTATGCCCCCTAACAGGAGCGATGCCAAGACCAGCGCCTCAGCATTAACCGCTACGCCCCAGAAGACTTGAGCCAACACAACGATCAGTAAAGGGAGTATGAGGATACCAGCGCCCTGCTGAGCCTCCTTCACGCTCCTCACCTTGGAGGAGAGAGCGCACGTTATCGCGACAGCCAAGAATGAGTACAAGGGGGATATGAGGAATACGACGATGATCCACTCTGGTCCGGGAGGGAACCACGGACCGTTGAATATGTCGGAGGACAGGAGGTTCACCGTGGGAACCATCAGCAGGAAAGTCGTCCAAGAAGAGGCGACTCCGGGAACGAGGGCGGCGAGCACCTTCCCGAGGAGGAGCTCCCTCTCGTCAAGGGGAGCGGCAAGCAGTAGTTCTAGAGTGCCTCTCTCCCTCTCCCCCGCGAACCCATCGGCGGCGAGTATGGTGGATACCGCTAGGGGAATCACCAAGAAGATGAGAGGCACGACAGCCTGGAATGCGAAGTAGAGGGATCTGGCTAAGTCCCCTTCCACCCTTATCGGGAAGGGTATGTTGACGGGGATGAGCACCTCACCAGTCGCCTTGGCCGCGTATATCAGGATGGCTGGCAGTGCGATTCCGAAGTAGGCGACGAGAAAGACTGAGGGGGCGATCATCCACATCCCCCTCATGGCCTCTCTCCAATCCTTCCTAGCCACTGCTAGAATCCTGCCCCACTTCATCTCCGACCACCCTCACGAAGAGATCCTCCAGCTCGGGCCTCACCACGCTGATCTCGAGGATGCGTCCTCCGGCCTTAACGACGGCCTCGCTGATCGCGGGAACCATTCTCTCGGGATCCTTGACCTCTATCAAGATCTCCCCATCCCTCCGCTCTAAGGTAATGACGCCGTTAACTGATTGAATGGCTTCCAGCACCTCTTTCCTTGCCTCCTCTAGCAGCAACCTGACCTTCGGAGGTCCTAAGAACTTCGCGGACAGTTCATCCACCGATCCCAGTGCTAGGAGTCTGGTGTTGATCATCGCAACCCTGTGACAGAGTTGCTGGACTTCCCAGAGGTTGTGGGAGCTCAACAGGATCGTCCTGCCCTGAGAGGAGAGGTCCTGTATCAGGGACCTCATCACCCCGGCACTCATGGGATCCAAGCCCGATGTGGGCTCGTCCAACAGGAGGACTGGAGGATCGTGTAGCAGAGCCCTGACTATAGAGACTCGCTGCTTCAAACCCTTGGAGAGCTTGGAAACTGGTTCTTCAGATCTATCTTGGATCTCCAGCTTGTTAAGGAGCTCCTTTATCTTGAGCACCGGTTCCTCGACCCCGTACAGGCGAGCGAAGAAGAGGAGGTTCTCCATGACTGTGAGCCTCTCGTAAAGGGAGATCCTCTCGGGTAAGAGGCCGACGCTGGCCTTCACTGATAATGGATCCTCAACCGCGTCGTGGCCGTTCACCTCTATTTTCCCGGAGTCCGGCGGGATAATGCAGGCGATTATCCTTATTGTAGTCGTCTTTCCGGCTCCGTTGGGCCCTAAAAGCCCGAATATCTCTCCTCTCCGCACGGAGAAACTCAGGTCTTGGACTGCAACCTTCTCTCCGTAGGCCTTGGTGAGGCCGCGCACCTCTATCACATTGCCACCTACTACACTATGTAGTAGGTTATTTATATCGTTTCGTGATGGGGTCAAAAGCAAATGCGATCACTTAAATTGCTACTACGTCATGTAGTATGATGGGCAGGGAACCCCTCGAACCTAAAGTGATGGAGATACTCTTCCGAAAGGGAGAGGCGACGGTACGGGAGATTCTCGAGGAGATAAACAGGGACAAGGAGAGAAAGCTCTCGCTCACTACCGTCAGCACCGTGGTATCTAGGTTGTACAGGAAGGGGCTCCTGCTCAGGGAGGGCGCGAGGGGAAGAGGCGGCACTTACTACATCTATAGGCCCGCGGTGACCCATGAGGAGTATGAGCGCAGGATGGTGAGAGAAGCTGTAGACAGGCTTTCTCGCATCTTGGGGAAGGTGGCACTACTCAGGTTCGTCGAGGAGAGCACCAGTCGGCTCGATGAGGAGGAGCTCAGGGAACTGTTGAGGAGGATCGAGGGGAGGGTGGAGAAGTGATTGTTTACATCCTTGTCACATCGGGAGTGCTGTTATTACTCTCTCTGGAACTCGGATCGTGGATCCTGCTTCTCTCCTCCCTAGCTATAGCTTCCCTACCACTGATGGGAATCTTGGCGGGTCGGATGGTACTCTCTACCTTGAGGATAAGTTGGTTACCCCATGATCACGAACTTCACCGGATTCTAGAGGGGATCGCCCCTCCAAGGTGGAGGGTGAGGCTGGGGATAAGGCCAGGTCCTCCAGATGCCTTTGCTGCTCAGGTAGGAGTCAGGAGCGGTGCCATCGTATTGACCCATGGCATGCTTGATCTGTTAAGCGAGGAAGAGTTAAAGGCTGTGCTGGCCCATGAGATGTGCCATCTGGTGGAACACCACTCGATGATAAGGATTGCAGCCCTAGCACTCAGCCTGACGAATATCCCCGTCGGGACCATAATGGGCGCCGCCCTGTCGAGGAGGCTCGAATACAGGGCCGACGAGTTCTCCGTATTTGTTACCGGAAGGCCCCACCACCTTGCGTCCGCTCTTGTGAAAGTGGCAGCCACTAAGACCGGAAATCCCTTCCTAGTAGCAAGATTCACCCCCTCGCTAAGGGGAATTCTCGGCTTGTTCTCTTGGAGTCCCTCCTTAAAGAGCCGATTGAGAAGGATCGAGCATGTGGCACGCAAACAATCCGCTACCAAGAAGGTACCAGACAGCGACCTTCCTGATGACCTCTATAGCGGAGTAAGTTAATCGCCTTCCCGGCAGTAACAAGATGATATTCCGTCAATGCTGTTACCTAAATCTCGCATTATCGATTATATGTGATTCCTCTTTCACACAATTTTGCAAGGAAGGAACGGTTCCCACATTTCTCCCTGTATATAGCACGCGATTCGTTAAGGCTGTATGACACAGTGATACTTTCCACATGTCATTGTTAATCCAAGAAATATATAGGAAGATTATTGAATCAAAAAAGTTTAAGAGTTCATCAGCTTATATTTACATTAAATTATCGTTGAAGAACCTCTCATGGGTAAAATTTAATATTTTCATACCTGTCGATACGTTCAGCCACCCAGCGGGTGGTGTGTATGTCGGAAACTGAGATCCTGAAATCGGGAGGAAGTTCGGAGAGCGCTCCCAAAGTGACTCGCAGAGAGTTTTTGAAGCTAGCAGCTGCTGGAGTTGCCTCTATAGCTGTGATAACCTCTCTTGAGCAGATGAAGGGAGGTAAGCTAGCGTACAGGTACTTGGAGCCACTATCTCACAGGAGAGCACTGAGGATGTACGCTGGGAGGGTGTCCTACGACAGAGCTGTTAGATCACTCTGCGCAGCGAACTGCACTCAGGCGTGTGGGTGGAACGCGTACGTGAGGGGGAATGTCATAATCGGGTTGAAGCAGGCCGCCGATTATGATGCGTATGATCCAGTAGCGGGAAGCGCCTACAACCCGAGGGGCTGCATGAGGGGCGCATCCTTTGTGAGATACGTGCATGGCCCCATGAGAGTCCGCTATCCCTACAAGAGGGTCGGCAAAAGGGGAGAGGGGAAGTTCAAGAGGGTGACGTGGGACGAGGCTCTCAGGGAGATCGCTGGCAAGGTCCTAGACATAGTAGAGAAGTATGGGGCCGATACAATAGTGTTCTTTTCGCCCATCCCGGCGTATAACTACATCTCCGCGGGAGCTGGCTATAGGTTGGCCAACCTGCTTGGGGCCTCAGGACCTCTGAGCTTCTACGATTGGTACTGCGATCTCCCGCCTGGAGAGCCCATCACTTGGGGCACCCAGACCGAGGAGTCAGAGGAGTGGGACTGGACACGCGCCAAGCTTCTCATCCTCTGGGGCTCTAATGTCGCCGAGAGCAGGATAGCTGCCGCTCACTTTGTGTCAGAGGCGAGGTATCGGGGAACCAAGGTGGTTTACATAGGGACGGATTTCACAGCGACAGCCAGGCTGGCCGATGAGTTCATCAGCGTCAAGCCCGGAACCGATGCAGCCATGGTCAACGCCATGATACACCACATAATAGAGAACGGACTGTACGATGAGGAATATGTGAAGCTCTACACAGACATGCCCTTCCTAGTGAGAACGGATAACGGGAAGTTCCTTAGGGAGAGCGACCTAGTGGAGAATGGCAGCCCCTTCAAGCTCTACGTATGGAACAAGAACATGGGAGGACCGGTAGTCCCACCGGGGTGCATGGGCGATGAGAGGGAGAGCTTGGACCTACCAGCTTATGGTATCGATCCAGAGCTGGAGGGGGAGTGGGAGGTACAGCTGAAGGACGGGAGCAGGGTGAAGGTCAAGACCGTCTTCACCTTGCTCAAGGAGAGGCTAAAGGACAAGACGCCTGAATGGGCCTCTAAAGTGACAGGGGTACCTGCTGAAAGGATCAGGGCCTTAGCGGAGGAGGTGGCGAGGACCAAGCCCACCATGATAGTCGAGGGTGGCGGTACCAACCACTGGTTCAATAACGACATAAACAACAGGTCCATGATACTCCTCCTCGCCCTGACTGGAAACATAGGCAAGCCCGGATCTGGATTCAGCCAGTACACAGGGCAGTACAAGGTATGGCTCGCTGGCCTCGGGAAGTATGGCAGGATACTCAAGACCAGGCCCGAGAACGCCACCCTCTATGTGTGGACCCACTACTACACCGAGCTTTGGAGGTTAGGAAAGTCGCTCGACGAGCTGGTCAAGGATATAGAGGAGGGCAGGATCAAGCAGTTGCCCGGTCCCCTTCCGGGCAAGTTCCAAGAGCCAGTAAGTCCTGATCCTGAGGACGAGAGGGGATACCGGAACTACCTCCTCATCAAGGCCATGGCGAAGGGATGGGTTCCCCTTTACCCGAAGCCTCCGAAGAGACCGCACGCGATGTTCATATGGCGTGGTAACTTCTTGAACCAAGCAAAGGGGGGCTTCAAGGTAAAGGAGTGGTTCGAGAATCCCGAACTCTTGGAGCTGGTCGTGGTGATCGACTTCAGAGTGAATAGTACTGCCGTTTTCGCCGACTATGTACTGCCAGCCGCTACTTGGTACGAGAAGTTCGACCTGGAGACGACACCCATGCATGTGTACCTGCAGGCCTTCAACAAGGTCATAGAGCCCGTGGATGAGTCAAAGCATGACTTCTACGTCTACAAAGAGCTGGCTAAGGCGATAAGTGAGGAAGCGAAGAGGAGAGGTGGGTTCGTGTGGCATGACCCGAAGTACGATATGGACAGGGATTATACAAAGCTCTACTCGGAGTTCATCGACGCGGAGGGCAAGGAGAACCCCTACTTCAAGGGCTTCTGCAGAGAGGGATGCCTAGAGACGCCGGAGATGGTGGCTCACTTCATACTGAAGAACAGCCTTGTTATGTATCCCGATGCTGAGAACTACGAGAAGTACAAACACCAGCTCGCGCCAGAGGTCAGGTTCTTAGTGGAGAGGAGGCTCTTTCAAGGAGATATCGACGGATACATCGAGGGACTGATCGAGCTCGTAAAGAAACATCCACTTCCGTTCCCAGCTGCTCAGACTAGGCCTAGACCCCTCACTCCGTGGGTCGAGAACGTAGAGAGGAAGATACCTTGGCCGGCGGGAGGGAAGCTCCACTATGAGAAAGTTACCTTAGTGAGCATCCCTGAGAGGGAGGTGGAGTTCAAGGTCCCCAAACTGTTCATCTCCAAGTACCTGGGCGTGATACCCAAGGGGGGCAAGACGCTCACGGGCAGGCAGCAGTTCTATATCGATCACAGCTACTTCCTCGCCCTGAGGAATGAGCTTCCCATATACAAGGAACCGGAGCACGATCCATTACCCGATAGAAAGCCAGCTCCGCTTAAGATGAACACGCCTCACGAGAGGTGGGGTACTCACTCCACCTTCAGAGACATGGACCTGCTCCTCAGGCTCCAGAGATATGGGGCTGTGGTCTCAATCAGCAAGAAGGACGCGGAGGCTCGTGGAATAAAGGACGGGGACCTAGTCAGGGTCTACAACATCTATGGGGAATTCGTCGCCGTAGCAAGGGTAACGCCGGCGGTCAAGCCAGGAGAGATCTGGATAGCTAATGGGGCGGAGATGATCACGTTCGTAAAGGGATGGTACAACGGCGTGACGCCGATAAGACCGAAGCCCACTCAGGCCGTCGTTTATCCGGAGGAGCCTAACCCACCGTTCTACCACCTCAAGTACGGATGGAACCTCTGGGGAGTGACCGGAAACGAGTGCGACACGAGTGTGGAGGTGGAGAAGATATAGGGGGTGTGAGAAATGGTGGAGAAGGGCTACGTTATAGTCACCGATCTTAACAAGTGCTTGGGTTGTCAGGCGTGCGCAATAGCTTGTAAAGAGTGGTGGACCTCCAAAGAGGAGGGGGCAGACCACGCTTGGTGGATCATCGCTGAAACGAGGCCAGGGACTGGCTATCCCAAGAACTGGATCGATAAGAAGAAAAGAGGAGAGAGGCTCGCCCCAAGCGACTTAGAGCAGGTGGTGGAGTTCAGGTACGGCAATTTGGTGAATAATCCCACCGGTGAGATACCCCCCAAGATCACACCGGAGCCGAGGCCCACTTGGGGTCCAAACTGGGACTGGGACATAGGAGGCGGTGAGACCCCGGACGACGCTTGGTTCTTCTACCTTCCCATCCAGTGCATGCACTGTGACAATGCACCCTGTGTGGATTCATGTCCGTCCCACGCCCTCTACAAGCGCGAGGATGGAGTGGTGATGTTAGATCCGCAGCTCTGCATGGGCTGTCAGGCGTGCTTCGAAACGTGTCCCTACGCTAGGGTCTTCTGGAACCACGTCAGGGGAACGCCCACAAAGTGCATAATGTGCGCTCCGCTGATAGACAGGGGAGAGGAGCCCGTCTGCGTCCACGTATGCCCTGCTAGGGCTAGGTTCTTCGGCAGGGCGGATGATCCCTCCAGCCCCGTCTATACGCTTGTGAGAGAGTACAAGGTGGCGCTGCCTTTGCTGCCCCAGTACAACACTAATCCAAGGGTGCTCTACATACCTCCCGTCCTGCTGCCTCCCAAGGAGGATGGAACACCGAGGTACGATCCTCACCTCTTGGAGGAGCTCTTCGGTAAGGAGGTATGGAGGGTGAAGGAGATACTCGAGAGGGAGAGGCAGAAGGGACAGGACTCGGAACTCATCCGCATCCTCACCGGATACAGGGGAGGTGAGTGAGTATGAGCGTGTCCAAGAGGCTCTTCTTCTCTTGGGGAACGATGCTGGGGGTGATACCCTTCCTCGTACTCCTTGCTTACGGGGCGGTAGTCGTCAGCGTATCAGTGAGTGGAGCCGCATCCAACGCTCTGCCAAGTTGGCTCCTTCAGGAACTTGCAGCCGCTATAATAAGCGCCATAGTCCTAATCGGGATCGCCGCGGTGCTGGTTAGGAGGTACCTTAAGGGAGGTGGAGTCTCATGAGTCTAGTCATCCACTCCGCCTGGCACTCCATGTCCTCCCACTTCGCGGTGGGGTTCGCAGCGGGATCCAGTCTGCTAATAGTCGTTGGCCTCGTAGCTGAGCTCATGAACAAGCGCGAATTATCGAGCAAACTGAGCTATCCGATACATGTGATGTCCTTCCTATCTCTCCTATCGATCTTAGTGACATGCGCAGCGGCCATCACCGACTTTCCAACTGGAACCTTCGTTGCCTCGCCATGGTTCAGGTTCAAGACCACGTTAGCCATAGTCTCTTTCTTCGTTTACACTGCTATCTACTACATGTTCTCAGTGATGGGACGGGAGATCTGGAAGGATAGGGTGGCCTTAACTTACGCAGTGATACTGGCGATTTTGGGCGGGTTCACCGTTTCACTGCTTGGAGCCGCTGGTGGCTACATGGCTCAAGGACACAGCGTGCTAGAGTTCCTCTTAAGGGCGCTCGGGGTCCCTATGTCCAGAGCCTAACTCCCCTATCTTGTTTTTTGGGTAGGAGGGTGTGATTATTTGAGGCATAATGAGGTTGCGGGGTTTCGATCACTAGCCTACAAGTATTTTTCCGAGTTGCTGGATTACCCTTACGATAAGGACATTGAGGAGTTCGACAGGAGGATGGAGGAACTGAAGTACATTTTGAGCATGCTTTCGGAGATTCTAGACTGCCAACGAGCTGTAGAGGAGTTGGATCGCGCTAGAAGGGAGTACCTCAGCGAGCTAGGGAGACTGGGCAGGGATCTCTTCCAAGCCGAATACGTGGCAACGTTCGAGCTAGGTAACCCGGCTCCACCCTGTCCACCATTTGAGAGGGAGTACTTGAAAGGGGATAGGGCCGGGGATGCTCCATCTGATCATGTGGAAGATGATCTGAGGAGAGAAGCGGACATCTTAAGCGAGCTAATTGACTTCTACGAGGGATGCGGCGTGGGAGTGAAGGGAGCAACGCCCGATCACTTGGCGGTAGAGTTGGAATTCCTCCACTATCTGACGAGTAAGGAGTTTGAATCCTTGGAGAACGGAAACTTAACTGAGCTAGCTCTCCTTAGGAAGGATGAGTTAAATTTCTTAAAAAATCACCTGTTGAGGTGGTTAGATGGATTTCTTCGTTGTGTGAAAAGCAAGGGTTCCTTAAGGACCTACGCTTTTCTACTCGTCTCCTTGAAGGAGTTTGTTGAGAGCGATTTCAAGTACTTGGGACAGCTGTGAGATCCCCTCACTAAGGGAGTCGTGAAAGGTGCTGAATGCGGTCAGTTGAATTCGAACCTCTAAGGGACACCTCCCGGCTCCTAAACATACGAGTACTTAAAGTGATCCCTATCTGAATATGATGTCCTATCCCCCGTTCCAGCCAGATATGTGGAGAGAATCGTATCACCCTCTTGGTTTATAAGGTGCACTCGGGGAGATAGAAGGTGCTCTTTTGTTATCGAGCGAGATGGTATTCGTTAGACCGCTTCTTTTCGCAAAGAAGTCGAAACTTGTAGGGTACAAGGATCCATGCTCCGGACAGAAGGTTTCGAGAGAAGATCTCGCCACCAAAGTCATCATGGCTGCCCTCCAGTGGTTGACGAGGGAAGAAGCTCTGACCATCAGTTACATAGACAGGAAGGAGAAGGGTCTCCTCCTGAGTAGAAGGGTAAGGGGACACGAGATATCGAGGAAGAGGGGCATTCAGGTGGATGGACTCGAGGGAGAACTGCACAGGCTCAGTGAAGGAGAGGTCATGTTGAAGGACTTGATCTCCTCTCTAGTGGAAGGTAAGAGCGATTTCCCGCACTCGAGGGTCCTAGCTAGGGTGGAGAGGAGCCTAGAGAGGAAGGGTTTCGGGAGATACGAGGGTAGGATATTCAAGTCCTTCAAACTTGACTGTGACAGGTTGGAAGGATCGGATCTCGAGTTCGCGGAGCTCCACTCATCCATAGATGATATGTCCAAGAGGTTCCCTGAGCTCGAAAGGGAAATAGGAAAGGTGCTCAGGTCCCTAGTGGAGTCAAACGGCGACTGGGATTGATCCGATCTGCCTAGCTTAAGGTCAGGATACTACCTGCCATAACCTCGCATAGCTTCTCGGGATATTTCCTCCTGAGATAGCTTACGGATCCACCACCACTGCAGTGGGCTGGGCATATCTTCTGGCTCATTTCAGCGAGCTTATCGAGGACGCGCTTGCTGGGCATGTGAAAGCCCCCCACAACCAAGAATACGTTGATACCGCTGATATCCCTCGCCGCTCTGACCAAGCGATGGACCCCAGGGTGGGAGCAGCCCACCACGACTACCAACCCCTCCTCAGTTGAGATAGCCAGCGCCTGCTCCGAGATCCACCCAGCTCTTAAGGGGCCCGTCAGCCAGAACCCTCTCTCCACTTCCAGAGGGGAAGAGATCGGCACGGGATTCAGCTCCCATTCCCTTAGATACCCGAGGTCCCCAGGAGGTGAGTAGACCTTCAAATCCTTGGCCACGCTACCTACGTACCGGAATCCCCCGTAATGATCGCCGTGATGATGGCTCAGAACCGCGAAGTCGAGATGCGAGAGGTCCAAGCCCAGCCTTTCAGCGTTGAACTTCAGAGTGGAGGGGCTCGCTCCAGCGTCGAAAAGGATCCTGCGTCCGTGAGCTTCAATGTGAGCGCTCCATCCCCACTCCCTCCTGAGGCCCTCCTTGGCCCTGTTATCCACGACCACCGTTAGCCGCACATCAGCCACGCTCCCACCTTATCACAGATCCGACGTGGCCGTCCCTGTAGGCTTCGGGGAGGTGTTCCCTAATGAAGAACCTAGCCTCATCCCCGGAGCAGTGGATGGGGTACACCTCCTTCACGCCTACCTCCTTTATCGCTTCTACCAAACTCCTAAGTCTATTAGCATCGGCCCCGATCAGGTGAAAGCCCCCGATGACTGCGTATAGGTTTCCCGTTAGGTTCTTCGCCCTCCTCATCATCTCCTCTATTCCCGGATGGGCGCAGCCGGTCATCAACACCCATCCCGATCCCTCTGGGATCCTGACGAGGAGTCCCTGCTCGCTCGGAGGACCTCTCAGAGGACCTGTCGTCATTATACCATCGTCCAGCTCAGTCGGTCCCTCAAGCACCACCACATCAGCTCCTAGCTCTTCCATTCGGCGTATTAGCCCCTCGTCAAAGCCCTCTGGGACGTAGATCTTGATTCCGGGGTTCCTGCTGATCACATAAGATATCCCCCCTGTATGATCCGCGTGCTCATGGGACAGGACCACGAAGTCGACTGAGGAGAGATCCACCCCTAGAGCCTCGCAGTTGCTCCTCAGCACCTCTGGATCGGGTCCGGTGTCGAACAGAATTGAGGTTCCATTGATCTTAGCTAGGAGGGAGAGGCCCCACGCAGCCTTCAGTCCGTCAAAGGGATTGTTATCGACCAAGATGATCAGCTCGAGCTGGTGAGTACGGGGCTCTCTCGGCTGACGGATGACCAGCAGGGTTGTCAGTAGCGCCAGCGAGATCAACAGCGAGGTCAGGACAAGTACCCTGCCCATTACGACATTACGTCCCGGAGAACTGTAAAAACCTATTGAAATGTGAGGATAAATCACAATTACTTATCTTCTAACCCCTCTTCTCCCCGCAGCTACGGAGATCCTGTGAAGAGCCCTGCCTAGGTCGGATCGGGGACTACCCAAAGCGATGCGGTCTCCCGATAGGCCCACGGTTAGGTGGATATCGCGCGATATCTTCATCATTACTCGAGTAATTGTGTTTGACCTCGAGACCCTTTCATCCGGCTCGATGCTAAGTAAGGCCTTAAGAACGGTTATATCAGGCAGATCTCTGACTGTCCTCTCCAGCTCCTCCCTCTCCCTCTTGATCTTGATCCTCTTCCAAA
>JARZZM010000033.1 GCA_030130125.1 Thermoproteota archaeon | reverse complement strand
AAATCCAGTCCACCCCTAGGGATACCGTACAGGGGAACCTCGGTCAGGAAGAAGTATATAAGAAGGGTTACAGCCGTCCAGATGAGCTTCTCCTTGAGGGAGGGGGTCCTTTTGGGCTTCTCTACCTCCGGTATCCCCTTATTTATCTTGGCGATTATCTCCCTCATTATGCTCATGTTTACCCCCTCACTCTCACTCGGATTCCGATTCCGTTAGCACGGCACCTCCTGCCTCCTCTAACTTCCTGACGGCCATCTCCGTGGCTAGGTCTATTTTGACCAGCAAGGGCTTGGTGACGCTGCCCCTACCCAGCAACTTATCGTAACCAGCTTCTGACAGGTCGATCTCTATGCCCTTCTCAGTCTCCCTGGCGTATCCTAGGGACATCAGGTTCGGGAGCATCCTCTCTAACTCCCCCACATTTACAGTCCTCACCTCCCTGACGACAGCCCTTGGCCTCTTAAATCCCCTCCTGCCTCTACCGAAATAGTCTGGCTCATACGCTGTTATCCAAGTCCAGAGATGCTTCTTCACTCCTGCCTTTCCGAACCCACCCTGTCTTCCGCTCCTCCTGTGCTGCCTCTGCTGCCCGTACCCGTGGAGCCTGTGTCCTCTCAGCTTTCTACTCTTCTTCCTCCTCCTAGGCATAGTCCGCATCATATCATCCTCCTCAAGAGCCTATTTATCTCCTTCCCCCTATATCCTAACTCTCCTCCGTCATTCCACGCCCTCTTCGTCGTCTTCTTGAACCCTCCCTTGGGGGGATGAAGCCTGAAATAGGGCTTCAGCCACTTCAACTTGTGAAGCCTCACCTCTCCCCCCATAACTGCATCGACTAGCTCCTCTACACTCGAGAAACCAGTTTCCTTCCTATGTTTCTCCAGCCACCCGTCCGTCAGCCTGCCTCCAGTAGTGAGCTCCCCTCTAGCCTTGAGTAGTTGTATCAGGGTCTCCCTGTCGATCTCCCCGTAAGTGGTGTAGTCCTTGACCTTGTGAAGCATTCCCTTATACGAGGGAGTCAGGGGCACCACGGTAGCCCAGAACTTCCTCTTCATGTGGAGCATATCCAGAGTATGCCGTATATCCGGCTTTATGTCGACTCTACCCCTTATCCTCACAACGGCCATCAGCGGGACCTCTTCCAATCCCAATCACCTCTCAGGGCGCACCCGACATCGTGCGCTCCCGCGCCTAACGGGCGCGCGCCTCTCCACCTGACTAGAACGAGGGAATAAAAAGCTTTAGATCAGACCCTCCAGTCCTGCGGGAGGGTCATCAGGAGGAGCTTCCAGAGCGCATCGTGAATCGCGAAGGCGTAATTCATCCTGTTCTTCGTCTGACCTTTGGAGAACACCCTAACGTCCTGCAGGCCGCCCAGTCCCAGTATCACCTTAGCGGTCTCGTTGCCCACTATGCCCAGCTTCCTAGGGGCTGGCATCAGGGTGACTCTCACGGAGCCTGAGGACCCAGTCACCGTGGCAGGGATTGAGTGGGGCCTGCCGCAACCGCATTCCCAAGAGCCACAGCCCTTCCTCACCTTTACTATGTTCAGCTTGGCGTTCCTTATGGCATCAGCCAAGGCTATCCTGAACTCCCTCCCCTTGCCCTTCCCGACGCCGACGTAGCTCATCCCATCTCCAACAGCGGCCACTATCCTGAGCTGGGTCAGCTCACCCGCGTCGGTCTGCCTCTGAACCCTCCTCACCTCTATTATCTCCTCTTTAAGGCCTGGAACCAAGAGATCGACTATCTCCGGCTCTTGGATGGGCATGCCCCTCCTCAGTATCTCGTCTATGCTCTTGATCCTACCTTCAGCGACGAGTTTGCCCACCCTAGTTCTGGGGGTCCAAGTCCTCTCCAACTCGCTTTGAGCCTCTCCCTCGGCTGACATTTTCCTCAACCCTCCCTTAGCTCCCTGCTTATTTAACCATTGCCTCCCGAGGGCCCGCGCTCCAGCTGAGACAGCACCCTCTCGAAGACCTCAGGCATGGACTCCGGATCTGCTTCCCTAGACAAGTAAAGGGCAAACTGTCTCCTGTAGAACTCCTCGTTATCCTCCTTTAAAGAGGAGGCCCAAGAGGCTATATGCTCGCCCCTTATCCTGTCCTCCTCGGGTAGTACCTCAGGAGAGTGGGGAATCTCTATACCCGCGTCTAAGGCGCCCTTGAGGGCCGCGTAGAGCCTAGAGCCCTTGGTGGATGGGAACCTCCCTATATCTAAAACCGCCCTCTCGACTCCCGCCTCCTTAGCCCTCAGAGCCGCCAAGTACCCGGTGAGATAGGCCGCAGACGTGTTCTTCCCTCCGTACGGCCATCCATATCTCGATAGCTCCTTGGAGAAAGCGTATGCTATTACCTCATCCCCCTCGGGTCTGAACTTGACGAATTGCACTATTATGTACCTGTTAGTCCTCCTGACCACCATCCTAGGGAGCCCGCTCTTCAGCAGAGCCAGCCTCTTCTTGTAGTCGGTCTTACCCTCCCTTCTCCGTCTGAATCTGACCTTGTACCTAGCTGATCTAGCCAACCCCCTTCACCTCCCTCATGATGTGGGACCTGAGGTGGGAGACGCTGTCGAACCTAGAGAGTCTCCTGTAGAGATCCCTGTACATCTTGGCGTCTATTATTCCCCTCTCTTTCATCGATTTGAGTTCCCTCCTCAGGGCCCTTATCTTGTTCACCCATCTCCTCTTCCTAGGAAGTCGTCAGTACTTGCCGCCTTTCCTCCTACCAGGACCCCTGCGTTTCGGCCTCGCCCTGGTCCTGGCTCTACTCACTCCCCTCTTGGGCAGTATCTCTATGGCCCCGGACCTTATCAGTCTCCTTATATCGCTCCTAGTTATCGCTTCCTGTATGAGCTCTATCTTCTCAGGGTTTATCCTAACCC
>JARZZM010000032.1 GCA_030130125.1 Thermoproteota archaeon | reverse complement strand
ATTGTCCATCAATAGTCTGGGGGTAACATTATGAACATAGGTAAAATAATAAGGCTGGAAAGAATTTTTAACAGGGAGAAAAAAAAAACAATAATCATTCCCTTAGATCATGGAGTTAGCGTTGGTCCTATTTATGGGTTGACAGATTTAAAGAGTACAATAAATCAGGTGGCTGAAGGCGGGGCAAATGCAGTTGTGTTACATAAAGGTCTTGTGGTTTGGGGTCACAGAGGGAGAGGAAAAGACATAGGACTAATTGTTCATTTGTCAGCAAGTACCAGTTTAGCTTCAGATCCCAATAAAAAAGTCTTGGTGGGGGATGTAAAAGACGCTATAAAATTAGGTGCTGATGGAGTTTCTATACACATAAATCTTGGTGATGAAGCTGAAGATAAGATGTTAATGGATTTTGGTAAAATAACATCTGAGGCGGAACAATGGGGGGTTCCGGTATTGGCTATGGTGTATGCCAGAGGACCTAATGTAAAGAACAGTTATGATCCAGGGGTGGTTGCACATTGTGCAAGGGTTGCCCAGGAAATGGGAGCAGATGTGGTAAAGGTTAACTATACAGGTGATAGAAAATCCTTTGAAAAAGTGGTAAATTCCTGTTCAATACCTGTAGTAATAGCAGGTGGTCCTAAAATGGGAAATAAAATGGAGTTTTTAACTATGGTATATGACTCAATAAAAGCAGGCGGGGCTGGTTTATCCGTTGGTAGAAATGTGTTTCAGGATGAAAATCCTACCCTGTTGGTAAAGATTCTCACCAGAATTGTCCACGAAGGAATGACTCCACACGAAGCGGTCAAAGATTTAGGTTAAAGGAGCAGGGAAACTGCTCCCTTAAGGGGTTCTATCCGTTTTCTATTTTAATTCCCACCTTATTTACTATCCATTTTAAAGGACACTTATCAGTAAAAGCGGATTGAAAGATATTTATTGATACCAAGAAAGTTAATATAAGCCACCAATGGGATACCCCAACTGCTAATATTAAACTTATCAATAATATTAGACCGGCCACTCCTTTTTCAAACCTGTGAAACTTCATCTTAATCCCCCTTTATTTTTTGTTTCAACTAAAAATTTAATCTTTGCTATGTTTTCAATTTCTTCATTTAATGCCAATGTCTCTTTTAAATTTTCTCCCCAACATACAAGACCGTGATTTTTCATAAATATAGCCTTGCTTTTACTCGCTACCTTGCCCACCATATCCGCTAGTTCCTGAGTTCCAGGCTTAAGCGGTGGAACTTCAGCAAAGTATGATTTATAAAAAGTTGCCTCAAACAGAGGAAGATCAAATATAGAACCATCAAAGCCTAAACTTAAAGCCAGCAGAAAAGTAGGATGAGTGTGTAAAACCGCTTTTGCTTTAGGCTGATTTAAATATATTTTTGCATGAAGATGGGATTCTATAGAAAATCCCTTTTCATCAAAGGTTTCATCAAGCTTAACAAAGCCAATATCCTTAGAGGTCAACCATCCTTTTGGCATACCCGAACGGGTAATTATCATTCCATCACCTTTTCTTATACTCATATTGCCACTAAAACCATTTAAAAGACCTTTTATCCACGCCCTGTATCCCACTTCTTTAAACACATTTAACTCTTCAAAGGATATATCGGATGAAAAACGAATATTGTTTGGTTTTATATCCACAACAGGTGTTCCATCGATTACTTCAATGGGATGGATTAAAATAGAATTTCCTTTTATATCAATCACTTTCACTACATGATGCCCAATTGGGTTAGGTCTATCAGGAGATCTGGTAAGAAATACCCCACATAAAGGTTTGGTTTTGTCTCTTCTGGGATGACATTGAAGCACATCTCTTTTTCCCTTGTGCAACCAGGTAAAGATTATGAGTTCATCCTCAATAGAAATTCCTTTAATAGCTGGAAGAAATTCCTCTTTTAATATCAACTTTGCAGGGGGAGATTTTGAATCTGCCTGAGGAGGACATTCTTCTCTGGTTTTGTAAACGGTTTTTACATAACCAATAGGTTTTAAAACTATATCCATACAACACACTCTTTTAGTTTACAAAATGGTCAAAACCACTGACTTCAAGAGGTTTGTCATCAAGCCATATACCTTTTCTCAAAACAACTTCACCAATCACTCTTATGGGAACCATTTTTTTTAGCTTATCTAAATATTCTCTGCCAACCGAACCTAAAAGCGCATAATCCTCACCACCTGATAACATTATTTCAAGTGGATTGAGGTTAGCAATAGAGGCTATTTTTTTTATCTCTTCGTGGACAGAAAAAGATTCGGAAAATAGTTTTGTCCCAAGATTATTCCCAACAAATCTATGTAAATCCTTAATCAATCCATCTGAAATATCCATAAGGGCATGGACACCGTTGAAATTAGCAATATTTAAAGCTTCTTCTACAAAAATTGGAGGCCTTAAAAAGTGTCTAACGGATACTGGAAATTCATCTTTTAAATCCCTACATTCTTCTAACACAAAAAAACCAGTTTTTGATAGCCCAATCTCTCCAACAACAAACAAAAGATCTCCTGGTTTAGGAGATCTTTTTAAATATGATCTAGATTCGCCCCATATGGTGATGGACAGCCCTAAAATAGGTCCTCTGCTGATATCTCCTCCAGCAAGAACAATTCCCAGTGTATTGCAAAGAGTTGACATTTCTGAAAACAGTCCTTTCAAGAACTCTTTGGATATTTTTTCTGAAAAAATAAGATTTAAGAAAAAGCCTATAGGCTTGGCACCCATTGCACATATATCTGATATGTTAACCGCAAGAGCCTTA
>JARZZM010000031.1 GCA_030130125.1 Thermoproteota archaeon | reverse complement strand
GGAGGGGGAGTTCAGCGAGGCGGAGCTTGAGTTGGGGATAACTCCCATGCCCCGGGAGATGATGGGAGATAGGACCCTCATCTTGGAGGAGGCAGCTAGTAGATTGGGGTACGAGGTGGAGCCCATGCCCAAGTTCGTCGACTTCGGGAGGTGCGAGGGCTGCGGCATGTGCGTCACTGGATGCGCCTACGGTGCCAAGTGGACGGCCCAGAACTATCTAGCGGAGGCTAGGAAGCTTGGAGCTCGAATATTGATGGAGAGCGAGGTTAGAGAGGTCCTCATTAGGAACGGAGAGGTGAGAGGGGTTGTCGTGAGGGATCGATCTGGACTGCGTGAGGAGGGTGCTGATCTGGTGGTGCTCGCAGCGGGGGGATTGGAAACCCCCAAGATACTCCTTAGATCAGGTATAGAGGCCGGAGATGGGTTGTTCGCTGACCTGTTCGTGAACACCTATGGGACGGTGAGGGGAGCTAGGTGGGGGGAGGAGATGGGTATGGCCACAGTGATCAGGCGAGAGGGGTACATTCTTTCCCCCATCCTTGATACTCAAATCCACATGCTCCTGTACCTGCCCCTCAGGAAGAAGCTCATGGCCTTCAGGAGAGGCAGCATCTTGGGAATGATAACTAAGATTGGGGATGATGCCTCGGGCATTGTCAGGGAGGAGGGGGTCGTGAAGCCCGTGACCCCTAATGACAGGGAGAAGCTGGATGAGGGAGTGAGGATATCCAAGGAGATCCTGCTGGAGGTGGGAGTTGAGAGCTCCTCGATATACACTACTGGCGTGAGAGGGGCGCACGTGGGTGGCACGGCCGCAATGGGCAAGGTGATAAACAGGGAGCACGAGACCGAGATAAGTGGATTATACGTGGGAGACGCGAGCGCCCTCCCGAGAGCACCTGGAGAACCGCCAGTCCTGACGATAGTCGCCCTAGCTAAGAGGCTCTCAAAGATAGTGTACGAGTCAGCAAGCTAACTGCATCTACACCAATCGATCTGGCCGGTTCCTTCCGCGCGCTTAGCCCGATGATGCCCTCTCTCCCATTCTATTTATTTCATCGAAATCAGATTTTGACGTATTTATGATCGCGATATGACCCGCTGACTTCGGCTATCATCTATTCTAGCATCTAACAGCATGGTAAACCTTAAGTAAGTAAACCATCAGATCTCGTAAACGGGAGGGAGATTGTAGATTACGTGGTGGCCACTAGGATCCCCGCAGGCTCAAGGAGCCCATGGATAAGCTAGGGGATCCAAACCTAGCCCCGTGATGAGGAGGGCGCTGGAAGAGGAGGTCAGGAGGAAGATCCTTGAAAAGCTGGAGAAAAGAGTTGAGAAGCTCAGGAAGAGGCCTCCAGAAATCAGCGATGATGAGGTAGCCGAGTTGATACGTGAGGACGGAGAGATAACTATTGAGGTTCCTGTTCGATGAGTCCTCCATCATCAATCCGATCAGGGGGGATCTGAGAGTACTGAGCGAGGGCTATACCCTGGATTTGGCCCTCTATGAGTCTCTAAATGCTCTATGGAAGGAGCATTCTCTCCTTAAAAGAATGAGCAGGGATCTGGCGCTGAATACATGGATATACTGCTCGGGGATATTCGAGGTGATCGAGGTCAGGACCATTGCCGGCCTAGAGAGGAGAGTATTGGAGAATGCCATTAGATGCGACTTGACAGTCTATAGGAATAATCCTACCTCACCTACGCCATAGAGAATGGCCTTGCAATGGTAACAGACGATGTGAAACTCGCGAAGAGGGTTAAAGGGAGCATCGAAGTCTTGTCAACTTCCGAGCTGTAGGGAGTTCCCGTAGATCCACGCTCCAGTGTAAGGTCCGGGGCATTTCAACAGGCCCTCGCACTGAGACCTCTAGCTAAGTCACTTGGGGATCAGCTCCCACCGGCTCGCACGGTCGAGGAGTTGACGAGGAATCGAACTTGGATCTAGGGGCATGATGCTCAATGGAGCTGGGAGGGTGCCATCGGGATATCGCTCACCCAAGGCGTGTACATGAGGAATCCCAATTGGCGGCCCTCGTGAGAGAAGTGTGCCGACCACCTTCACGGTTTGAATGTTCCTTGGGAATCGATGGGAGAGTACCCGGGGCATCCATTAGAAGTCCTCTTAAAGGGGTCAGGTCCATCTGGACGGTGATCCCATGAACAAGAGCAGGGGGTGGGTCCTCCCCCTCATCCTGCTGGCGGCAGGCGTGATGCTGGGATACTCTCTCAGGGCGAGTGAATCTGGCTACGGTTCGATCTCCTCCAGCGGGGATAAAATCATCGGTCCGTTCTTCTGCCCCGAGGATCGCTGCTCCAGTGTGGTGATTGACTGGATCTCAAGAGCAAACGAGAGCGTGGATCTAGCAATCTACTCCTTCACCTTGGACTCCGTAGGTGATGCCCTGGTGAGGGCCCACGAGAGGGGGGTCAAGGTCAGGGTCATAATGGAGAGGAACCAGTTAAACAGGTGGTCCGAGTACAACAGGCTGAGGGAAGCTGGGATAGAGGTGAAGCTCGATGGCAATCCTGCTTACATGCACAACAAGTTCATGGTCATCGACGGTAGGGTCGTTCTGACGGGCAGCTACAACTACACAAAGCAGGCTGATACTAGGAACGACGAGAACCTCCTAGTGGTAATTGGGGAGGACATCGCCGGGGCTTACGAGGCCGAGTTCAACGAGATGTGGTCCGGAGTATTCGGTGGCTAGCTTACCAGATCCCGCGCGGAGCCACGTGCCAGCCTGTGATCAGCCAACCCTCGAGCAGAGAAGCTTAGACCTCCTCGTCCGTCGGCCGCCTGAGAGAATTTGGAGGCGAGAGAGCGCTTGAGTTCTTCCGCATATGCTCAGATCTCAGCGTGAAGACAAGCTGTATGTCACTTGGGAGGAAGCCCACTGGAGGAGCTGGAGAATGAGGGCTCAATCGTTCCATCGGAGACCGCGAACTGGGATGCGAAGTTGGTGGAGATGAGGCTACGAGGCCCCCCAATTAGCGGGAAACCGATACCTATCCAAGTTGATTATGACTACCGAAAAGCGAGATGAATATCTTGTTCAGCAAACTTGGAGGAGAAGCGGTACCTCAGGTTAGCTTCCCCGGAAAGGCCGATTCCATCGGATTCCTCCAAGGGAGAGCCTACATCCAGTTTATGGTGGAGGGAGAAACTAGCCTAAGCTGGGATGGAGGCTCGAGCGAGAATCCGCCTTCATGCGACGATGATGGAATATTTAATATGCGAATAGGGTTCCCCTGTCGTGTGTCCTATGAGGAAGCTGAGCTGATGAAGAGGAGAGCTGAGGCCTTCCTGAGAAACGCTAAGAGATTAATTGAGGAGGGAGAGTGGGATCTAGCTGTTTTCAATTTACAGCAGTACTGTCAACTGATCCTGAAGTATGAGCTGCTGGTTAAGAGGGGGAGCTACCCCAGAGCTCATTCTCTGAGGTCCCTCATTCGTTCATTGGGTCAGCCCGATATATTGAAGCTCGTTGAGGATGAGGAACACCTCCACTATATAGCGAGATTAGAGGAGGCTTACATAGTCTCTAGGTATATCCCCTACTCCTATGAGGAGAAAGAGGGTACTGCTCTACAGATTTGTAACAGAGGTGTTCAAGCAGTATGTCGATCGATAATCCCCTCTACTACTTAAAGAAATACATGAAAGTGGCACGAAGGATAAGAGATATCGTGAGAGAGATAGATCCGGATGCAAGAGTTTACGTTTTCGGATCCGTTGTGAGAGGGAGGTTTACGGCCTCAAGCTATATTGACATATTGGTCGTAACCGAAAAGATAGAAAAGAAGTATGAGATTATGGTCAGGGTGTATAAAGCCACTGAGGCACCGATAGAGCTGCACGTAGTTACTCCAAAGGGCTTCTTGTGGTATAAGAGGTTCTCGGGTAACGAGATGGTGGAAG
>JARZZM010000030.1 GCA_030130125.1 Thermoproteota archaeon | reverse complement strand
GCTCAGCATGGCACCGAATATGGCCCTCCTTATGGCAGGGGTGAGCTGTGCCGGACCCCTGTGGGCTGGGTCTTCGTGTATCATGGCGTTGACCAGCCTTATGGCCACGCCCATCACGGGCTCTCCAGCTAGAGGCCCCTCTCTCATGACCCACATGAAGCCCTGCTTTAAGATCTCCCTGACCTCGTCCAGCCTCTGCACCCCTACTGTCCTGTTTATGAAGAGGTTGTAGTTCTCCTCGTCTATCTTCCAGATATTCCTAGCATCGTCAGTTTCCATTCCTCCCTCTTCCCTGAGTATCTTGGCCACGCTCCTGCTGTCCATTCTCTCGTTGACCTTCCTCTCGCGGATGAGGTTAACTACCTTCTCGTCGAGGGGTGAAGCGGTGACCCAGAGCCTGTTCAGCTTGTTGGGAGACTTGGCCAGCACGACATCACTCTGTCCCTTGACGCTCTCCCTGTAGACCACGGTGGGTTCGCTGACCTCGAATTCCAGCCCGGCTTTCTTAACCTCGTAAAGGGATATCTCGAGGTGAAGCTCTCCGGTTCCTTTTAGGAGGATCTCTCCCGTCTCCTGATTGTGAATCATCACCAAGTTAGGATCTTGGAGTGTGAGCTTTCTCAGGGTGTCTATGAGCTTGGGGAGGTCCTGCGGGTTCTTGGCCTCAACTGCCACGGTAACCACGGGCTCGGTCACGTACCTTATGGCCTCGAACCCCTGCTGTACCCTCTCCTTTATCTCAGGAGATATCACGGTCTCTCCCGAGCTAGCCGAGGTGAGTCCTAGGACAGCCGCTATGTTACCAGCTGGAATCTCCTCCATTCTGAGCCTGTATGGGCCCATGTAGATGCTTGTCTGCTGGATTTTCTGTTTCTTCTTCGCGTTGAGCAGGTAAACCTCCTCTCCTTCTCTGAGAGTACCGCTGAAGACTCTTCCAGTAACGACCACACCTGCATGGGGATCCACCCTGACGGCATTGACTCCAACGATGAGGGGACCGTTGGGGTCACACGACTTCAGGGCACTGACTATCTCCTCGTCATGCTGATCCTTCCACAGCCTGTCTATCCTGTAGGGCTGGGCCTCAGTGGGACTCGGAACGTGTAGGGTTACCATGTCTAGGAGAGCCTCGTGGACCGGCAGTTCCTTTCTCAGGATGACCCCATCCGGATCCTCAGCGTAAGAGTCTATTATATCGGAGAACTTGACCCCCTTCTTGGCGGCTATAGAGTTTGTGAGACCCCAGCCATGAAGGGCGGAACCGAAGGCCACGCTGTCGTTGTCCCACCTTACCTTCCACTTTTCCCTGAACTCGGGCTCGGCGTATGCCTCAATCAGATTATTAAACTCCCTAATTATCCTGAGAATCTTCTGCTGGACCTCCTGAGGGGTCAGCTTGAGCTCCTTTATGAGCCTGTCCACTTTGTTTATGAAGAGAAGTGGCCTCACCCTCTCCTCCAGCGCCTGTCTCGTCACGGTCTCGGTCTGGACCATGACCTCCTCCACTGCATCTACCACGACTATAGCGCCGTCTATGACCCTAAGGGACCGTGTCACATGACCGGTGAAGTCTATATGGCCCGGTGTATCCACCAAGTTTATCGCGTACTCCCTGCCGTCCTTCTGATAGTAGAGAGAGATGTTAGCTGCCTTTATAGTTATACCCCTAGCTTGCTCTATCTCGTGATAGTCTAGCGCTCGCATCTCACCTGCCATCTTGTCACTGATCATTCCAGCGGCCGAGAGCAAGTTATCAGAGAGCGTGGTCTTGCCGTGATCGACGTGCGCGATAATGCCTATGTTCTTTATGTTCTTGGGATCCTTCATAAGGCCCTGTAGGTGCTCTATAACCCTCTTATACTTCTGCAAATCATATCACCTACCGTCATGGGTCCCTCACAATCGGAGTTAAAAAGGTTGAGGATTGGATGCGAGTCGCCCAACCGGCAGTGAATGGGTGCGTAGGTATCGGCGAGGTCGCTGAGAGGGTACGGTTCTATCTTGTATCCCACTAAGCATACGGCAGGAGGAGAAGGGAAGGGAGTTTCCTTCTTACTGAGAAAGTCCCTTTCATTGAGATCTGAACGGAGAAAGGTTGCTACCTGTTCATGTTCCCCAAGATCCGAGGAAAGCCACCAGAGGAGGGGATCAGGTCCCTGATTTCCTAGCTAGAGAACTCCAAAGATAGAGCAGGATCTTCAAGTCGACCTTAGATCGAGCACCTTTGCGACATTAGGCTGATTTTCCCTATGGCTCCGAGCCTTTTTTAAGGGAGATGAGTGCTCCAAGCTGGGAGATGATAAAAGTTGTCCGCCAGTCCGAGCCATTACCATCAGCTTCTAGGGCTGTACAGGAATCCCTTCCTGAGATCGTCGATCATCGAGTTGGAGGATCCGAGTTCCATATTCAGCAAGCAGTGGGTGGACGATATTCTAGACTCACTGGCGGCGGAGGCCATGTCCGGGGTGGCCTCCGCATTTGTCGCCCTGACGGGACCTCCCGGATCCGGTAGAAGCTTGAGACTCCACCTCCTCAAGTTCTCCTACACAAATGCTGAGTTAGATTCCATCTATCAAGAAATATCGGTCGTAGAGGGACCCGACATAATAGATAATCTCCTTATAACCTCCTACGAACTCTCTAGGAGTATAACGAAGGCCCTGAAGAAGGTCCTCTTGGGAATGCCAGAGAGTCTAACCGATGAGGAACTCGATCAGCTGAAGACTTCCCCTGCTGAGGCGGGGAGAATGATAGTGAAGGCCTTAGACTCAATAGCTCCCTCAGCGCTGCTACTTGACGATGTGCACAACATGATGTACGCCGACGAGAGGTGGTCCTTCTTCTTCTTCGAGATGATAAGGGAGATAGTTTCCGTTATGCCCGAGGGCATATTGGTGGTCATGGCCATGAGCGATGAGGCCTATGAGGAGCTGGATAAGAGGTTCCCAGCTCTGACGTCGAGGGTACACGAGAGAATAGCCTTACCTCCCCTAACCGATGATGAGGCCATCAGCTTGGTCTCCAAGAGGTTGAGCAAGTTCAGGGCCAGAGAACCGGAGTCCCCTCTCGATCCGTTGACGGAGGATGTGGTGCTTGCAGCCAATCGGATCGCTGAGGGCAATCCTGCGAGGCTACTCGAGCTACTCTCCAAAAGCCTCGATGTGGCCGTCATACTCGGCAGGAGTCGGGTGGACATGTACGTGTTCGATAAGGTGCTGGATGCCGAGAAGGAGATCTTAGAGTATGTGAAGAAGGCTCCACCGAAGATGAGAAGGGAGTTAGACCTCATACTGAGGAACTTCAATGGTGGACCCGTCGGTTTGGAGAAGGTGGCGATAGAGGCCGAGGTCCCCATATCGCTCGCCTACTCCAGACTCGAGGCCCTCGTAGTCACCGGACTGCTCGAGAAGGACAGGGCTGGAAGGTACTACGTGCCAAAGGAGGCCTTGAGAGCGAGACCGAAGGATGAAGAGAAGGAAGAGGAGAAACCCGAGAAGGTCAAGAGGGCTAAGAGGGATAGACCCACAAAAAGGGTCACTAGAAGCATTATCAAGCTGAAGAGGTTGAAGAAGGGCCTCTGGTGGCCCTGACCTCTCCCATTTTGGGGCCCTCAAGCGTGACAACTTTATTTACTATGCCCGCCAGATCTACCGGTGATCTCATTGGAGCCCCGGGAGATCGTTGCTAAGGCCAAGGAGGAGGGAAGGAAGGTTCTCTTGGAGCATGAAGCCAAGGAGCTCATAGCTAGTTACGGAATACCTGTAACCAAGATACGCCTAGCTAGAAGTGAGGATGAGGCTATCGAGGCCGCTAGAGAGATAGGATTTCCCGTCGTTTTGAAGATAGTGTCTCCAGATGTCATCCACAAGAGTGACATCGGAGGGGTTAAGGTTAACCTGAAAACTGAGGAAGAAGTTAGAAATGCTTACAGGGGTATTCTGGAGAGCGTGAAGGCCAACGTACCTAACGCGAGGATAACTGGCATACTCGTTCAGGAGTTCGCTCCCCAAGGCCTAGAGTTGATAATAGGTCTGATCAGGGATCCCCAGTTCGGGCCCACGGTCATGTTCGGACTGGGCGGTATATTCGTCGAGGTGTACAGGGATGTCTCCTTCAGGGTAGCTCCTCTCTCAGAATACGACGCGGACTCCATGATTAAAGAGATCAAGGCCTACAAGCTGCTTATCGGGTTCAGGGGAATGGAACCGGTTGATCTGGAGGCCCTCAAGGATGCTCTCATAAAGGTGGGTCAGATGGGACTTGACATTGAGGAGATAGCTGAGATGGATTTAAATCCGGTCATTGCATATCCGAAGGGGATAAAGGTCGTTGACGCTAGGATCATTCTGAGGTGATCCCATGGCTAGGAAGATTTCGGAACTCTATGAGATGCAGGTATATACAAGCGATGGTCAGTATCTTGGGATAACGGAGGATTTCGTTTTCGACGATGTGGAGGGAAGGTTGGCCGCCCTAGTGGTCTCCACGGGAAGGAGGGGCGAGCGGAGGACAATACCCTACGATGCTGTGAAGGCTTGCAAGGACATATACATAGTTCAGGTCTGATCCCCTACTTTTTCCCAAAAAAGAAAAGAAAATGAGGAATGGGAGATCATCTACCCTTGAACTCGGGCTTCCTCTTATCTAAGAAGGCGTTTATTCCCTCCTTAGAGTCCTCAGTCCCGAATACCAGCCCGAAAGCCAAGGTCTCCGCATCCAACTTGGTGCCATTCAGGAGAGCCTTGTATATCTCTAGGGCCTTCGCTGGTCTCTCAGCTACCTTCATAGCCAGTGACCTAGTTTCCTCCTCCAGTTTATCGTGAGGGGCAACTCTATTCACCAGCCCTATCCTGAGGGCCTCGTCAGCGCCTATGAGATCCCCCGTAAACAAAAGCTCCTTGGCTTTGGCTTTCCCTACAAGTTCAGGGAGCCTGTAGGATCCACCCGCCCCGGTTATTATCCCCAAAGTTATCTCGGGTTGTCCGAACTGCGCCCTGTCGCTTGCTACCCTCAGATCGCAGGCCATCGCCAGTTCCAAGCCCCCACCCAATGCGAAACCGTTCACCATGGCGATGACAGGTTTTCGGAACTCTCTTATCCTTCTAAAGGCCTCATTAAGTCTCTTTGAGAGTTCAAAGGCTTCAATGGGTTTTAGCTCTTTGAACATGGTCACATCGGCTCCCGCACTGAATGCCCTTCCCTCACCGGTGATCACCACCACCCTGATGGCCTCGCTCTCAGCTTCGTCGAGCGCCGACATTATTCCCTTCACGACATCCAGGTTAATCGCATTGAGCTTATCCGGCCTGTTAATGATGATCCAAGCTATCGGTGGGGTTTCCCGATACAGGACCGGTCCAAACTCCTTCTCCTTGAGTCCGTAATCGAAGAAACCTCTGCCGGACTTCACCCCCAGCTCTCCCCTGCCCACCTTCTCGGTGATTAGGGGATCCACCTCGTACTCCGGGAGGCCGTACCTTTTCTTCTTAGCCTCTATCACCGCCTTTACTCTATCCAATCCCATCTCATCAGCCATCTTGAGGGGCCCCTTCGGAAAGTTGAGTCCCAGTACGACAGCCTTATCGACATCCTCTGCTGAGGCTACTCCGCTCCTGACCAGCCACGCTGCCTCGTTTATGGCCATGCTTAGGATCTCTACTGGATCGAAGGGCGCATCGGGGTCGGCGGGTATGTTGGGTCTCCCTGAGGACCAGTCGTAGAAGCCCTGGCCGCTCTTCCTGCCCAGCTTTCCACCCTCGGGGAGCTCCTTCCAGCTCTTGCACGGGGTGAGGATGAAGCCTCTCTGGACCATCGCGTCGATTATGTCCCTCATCACGTCAAGACCGATGAAATCGGACAGCTCGAAGGCACCCATCGGGAGACCGGCTTTGCCCTTGAGCGCCGCATCTATGAGGAGCTTATCCACTCCTTCCCTCTCCATGATCAGGCAGGCCTCGTTAAGCCACCTCACCAGCACCCTGTTCACGATGAAGCCCGGGACGTCCTTGGCCACGACTACGGGCACCTTACCCATGGATTTCGCCAAATCGACCGTGATGTTGATCGTCTCATCGGAGGTCTTCGCTCCCCTGACCACTTCTACGAGCTTCATCAGCTGGGGAGGATTGAAGAAGTGCATTCCAACGAACTTATCAGGCCGAGAGGTGACTGACGCCAGCTCGGTTATGGGGAGACTGCTCGTGTTCGTGGCTATTACGGCATGGCTAGGCGCTACCCTATCAACCGTCCTGAACGTATCGGCCTTTATGTCGAAAACCTCTGGAATGGCCTCTATAACGAAGTCTGCATCTCTGACGGCCTCTTCTAAATCAAGAGTCGTCCTTATTCTCGATAGCACCTCGTTCACTTCTTCCTCCGAAATCTTGCCCTTTTTAACGAACTTTTCCAAGCTGGCCCTTATCCTGTTAAGCCCGCTCTGAACGAATTCCTCCTTTATGTCTCTCATTACCACTTCATATCCAGCCATAGCAGCTACCTGCGCGATACCATGCCCCATCGTACCGGCTCCTAAAACAGCAATCCGACGGATCAACAGGACCACCCCACGAGAGGGGGTTTATAAAAAGAAAAAGGTTCCTCACACGAGAGAGGCTATAAGCTCCCTCTCTGCGCTCTCCTCGCCTTTCTCGAGGATATAGAGCTTGGCTATCTCTATACCTTCCTCTACCACAGCTACAACGGGGATTACACGGCCTTCACTGTCTTCGGCGACTCCGACGTACACGACGAGGGGAGGGAGCTCGTAATCATATACTCTCTTGACCTCAGCAAGGTCCAACTTGGAGAAACCCTCAGGGACATCGGGGAAATTGTTCCAATCGATCACCTTGATCATAGCCCCACCACCATTTGCAGCTATATCATATTTAATAGATGTAATTCAACGTTCGACGTAAATAGGCAAGGAAGCCGTCTCATCATGCGAGTTAAAGATCTTAATGATAAAGAATTATGACCTCCTCGTGGATTCTCTTGCCTTAATCGGTGATTTCGAAAGTAAAGTATTAATTTTGCTCATGGATCCAAGCGAAAGGTGATCTAATGCCCTGTAAGAAGAGGGGTAGCAAGTCTAAGAGCACGAAGAAAACCTCTAGTAGGAAGGCAAAGGCCAAGAAGACAGAGAAGAGCAAGATAGAGGCACTTGACGTGGACGAGGATGCTAAGAAGATATTGAAGGCCTTGGAGAGGATAGGAAAGCCCGCCAAGTGCGGTGAGATAGCGAAAGAGGCTGGCTTCTCCACACAGAAGGTAGCAGCCAAGATGAGGTCTCTCGCAAGGAAGGGGATAGTAAAGAGATCTGAGGAAGGCCTCTACTCCCTCGCGCTGTGAGGGGCTCGAGCCCCATTCCACACTCAATTTTTAAGGAATCGAATGAGGGTTGGCGAATATGAGGAATGTCGGTATAATAGGGGCAGGTCAGATCGGTTCCGCTATGGCCAAGGTGCTGGCCGAGAGTGGCAGATGGTCCGTGATAGCTTCCAGGAGGAAGGTGCACGAGCTGGAGGAGTTGAGGGGGCTGGGTATCAGGGTGACGAGCGACAACAGGGAGGTCGCTGCCAACTCCGATATAGTGATAATAGCCGTCAAACCCTACAAGGCGGTCGATGTGCTTAAGGAGATCTCGGACTTAGTAGAGGGAAAGATCGTAATATCTGTGGCTGCAGCTGTTCCGATAAAGAAGCTCAAGGTCGCCGCACCCGGAGCCAAGATAGTCAGAGCTATGCCGAACATAGCTGTGATGGTAAAGGCCTCCTTCACCGCCTACTCGAAGGGACCTGATCTAGACTCTAAGGATGAAGCTGTAGTCGTGCAGCTCCTTAAAGAGATGGGAGAAGCCCACGAAGTGGATGAGGAGCTGATGGATGCCGTAACTGCGTTGAGCGGGAGCGGACCAGCCTACATAGCGACCTTGATTGAGGCCATGGCCTACGCTGGTTTGAAGGTGGGTCTGCCGAGGGACTTCGCCTACCTGAGCTCAGCCTACACGGTGTTCGGGACGGCGAAGCTCTACCTCCAGTCAGGAAGGCATCCCGCGGAAATCAAGGAGATGGTCCTCACACCGGCTGGGACTACTATAGAGGGCATATTCTACTTGGAGGAGAGCGGTATAAGGACCGCCGTGATGAAGGCCGTTGAGGCTGCCACAAAGAGAGCTAAGGAGATAGCCAAGAAACTCAACGAGGGAGATTAGACGAGGCCCTCAGCCAGTCTCTCAGCGGCTTCCCGGCTCATTCCCTCCCCCAGCACTGTGTACCAGTTCCTCATCTTATGAGCGATAGTGAGCGCTGTAACCACCTCTTCCTCGGACACTCCTAGGTCGGAGAAGCTCGTGGGTAGGGACGCCCTGTCCAAAGCATCGAGCACGTACTCCCTGTCTATCCCGTGGAGGGGAGCCAGCAGGGCGGCACCAAGGCCAACAGTCTCCCCATGTAGGAGTTCCTTCCCAGTTACCTCCTCTAAGGCGTAGGCGAAGAGGTGTTCGCTACCAGCGGCTATCCTAGTGGTGTTGCACATGCTCATAAGCATGCCATCCAAGGCCAAGAAGAGGACGTAGAGCTTCCACACCTCCTCGTCCCTCACGGGTATTCCATCGGCCACCTCTATGAGCATCTCCGTGAACCGATAAGCCATTGATATGGCCACAGGACTGAAGTTCTCCTCCCTGCCCAGCATGTAGGCAAGTTCCAAGTCGGGGAGAGCGGTTACTTTGGCAATGTAGTCGCCGAATCCCGAGAACTGGAGCCTCTCGGGAGCCCTCCATATTAGATCTAGGTCGGCTATGAGGAGCAAGGGTGTTGCACCTTCGACCGCCTTGGATCTACCTCCTTCCCACAGAATGGCGAAGGGGGTTGCCATAGCGTCAGTGGATGTAGTGGTCGGTATGGAAACTAGCTTGGCCCCAAGATCGTGGGCCACAGCCTTGGCAACATCTATGTTCCTTCCACCACCTATGCCTATTATGAGAGAAGATCCTCTTCCTTCACCTATGAGCTTGGAGACCTCCTCGGGGGATGCTGCTCCCACCTTAGCCACCTTGGTATCTAATCCTTTCGCCTGTAACTCGGACGAGAGCCACTCCACTTCTGACCATATGCTCCTACTACCCAAGATGAGTACCTTCTCTCGCTCGCCCAGCACTTCCGAAATTAGGGATGGAGCTTCAGAGATGGATCCCCTCCCGACGCGAATTATATAAGGCATATTGACGTTGAGCTCTTTAAGTGGCATCTAACCATCACAACTAGATCTAATAAAAAGTTGAGCGGAAATGAGGTTGTACTGGAGCGTTCAGGAGAATGTGCCCGTTGTCTCTAGGAGATGCGCCGAGCGGGAGATCAGGGTAGTCCCGACGTCCAAGACCAGCGATCCCAGACCCGCGACGAGCGCGGATCTTGAGCTGCTCAGGAGAGTTGTAAATGAGCAGTTCGGTTCGGGGACCTATAACGAGCTCATAAGGAGTGAAGTCGTCCTCTTCGGCCGGGTCCCCTATCTGGACACCGCTTATGAGGTCATATCTGATGGAGGAGTACTTGGGCACCTCTTCTTCGACTTGTATGAGATGAGATGGTACTTCAAACCGCTCGAGCAGTCCATTGACAGGATAGGTCACAGGATGGAGTTCCTTAGAGGAAAGATTGAGAGGCGGGGAGACGTCGTTGGTTATGCTGATGATGGTCCAAAATTTAAACTAATGGGGGACGGTCTAGCTGAGAGAGTAGGTGATAGATATGTTGTTTCAAGAATTTTTAAGCCTAGAGAAAGTCTTTTAGAGGAAAAAAGTGGTTGGAGAGATGTCTTGAGGATAAACGAACCCTGCATACTGGCTGGTGAATCGAGGGCCATCAGGTTCATTTGGAGAATCTCGAGAAGGGGTAGAGTGATAGTTTCATTTTCAGGAGGGAAGGACAGCTCGGCCCTGCTTGAAGTGGTAAGGAGGAGCGGGATAGATTACCTGACCTACTTCAACGACACAGGCCTAGAACTCCCCGAGACTCTGAGCTTTGTCAGCGAGATAGGTTATGACCTGCTGGGAGAGGCCAAGGACTCTTTCTGGAGCTATGTGGGGAAGTTTGGTCCTCCTGCAAGGGATTACAGATGGTGTTGTAAGGTAATAAAGCTCCTACCCACTTACAGGACGTTGAGATCGCTAGCCCCGGGTGTGACCCTAGTTGGTCAGAGGAGATTCGAATCCCTAGCTAGGATGAGGAGCCAGTCCATCTGGAGAAATAGATGGCTCCCCGGATTCCTGACCGGCGCGCCTATTAATGAATGGAGTGCTCTCAGGACCTGGCTTTATCTCAGGCTGAGATCCGTACATGTTAATCCCCTGTACGAGATGGGATTTGAGAGGCTTGGATGTTACCTGTGTCCGGCATCCAGACTCTCAGAGTTCACTAAGATAGAAGAGCGATATCCGGAGTTGTGGGAACGGTGGCGGGCTTTCCTATCTAGATACGCATCCGATAATGGATTAGACGAATGTTGGATAAGATATGGAGCATGGAGATGGGTGGATCCGCCTGATAAAATTAGGAGACTCTGTAGTAGTTTAAGAAGACCTATAATGACGGCCAGAATTGGAAGAGATATCATTACAATGTCCCCTTACGATGAGAGCAGGTTCCTCAGCTTGGCTCCCTCGATTGGAGAATTGGAAGGAAGCTCCATTGAGGCAATGGATTATTCCATCACCGCGGAACGGGATCGAGTCTTCTTCAGGGGAGATCCGATGGCTGTGCTGAAGGTTGGTATAAGGGCCTCTAAGTGCGCTGGATGCGGTCTCTGCGAGGAGTACTGCATTGTGGATGCAATACAGATCGTAGGGGGGAGAGCAACCATAGACCCGGGGAGATGCACGAGCTGCGGGATTTGCAATGAAGTATGTCCCCTCACCCTCTACTTGAGGAAGATAGTAGAGATACGAGATTGGAGGGGGGAGATAAAATATGGGTAGAAAGCTGCTTATCTCCTACTTGATCGGCTTGGTGGCCCTCCTACTAACTGGCCTCGGGCTACGAGAGAGATCATACGTCCCGGGGAATTGTGATTACCTGTATCCGGATATCGTCGATACCTTGAGGAGATTCGAGTCCGTGGGATTGAGCAGGGCAGCGTTAGTGCAACTCATAGACGACCTGAATGCAGATATTGAGTATTCCAAGATCTGCAGGAGGCCCAAGCTCTTCGAGAGGTACAAACCGCGCGGGGTTGAAGTTCCCCTCGTTTATATAGAGGGACAGGGCTTCAATGTGCACGCCATTAATGCCATGAATTTAGCTACCGAGGCCCTATCCTATAGAGGGAATTGGACCGAGTTCTACACTATAATGAAGTGGATGCTCCGCTATATGGAGATCAGGGGGAACGCATCCTTCTTCAACTTCTACTTTCGATGGGAAGGGGCCGATATTCCGTGGAACTCATCCCTCTCCCAAGGTATAGCGGCCGGTTATTATGCAATAGCCTATAAGAAATTCGGTGATCCTGTCTTCCTACAAGCCGCTAGAGGTCTAGTGAACAGTTTTCTGGTGGATCAGAAGGAGGGTGGTTTCGTCCTGAATACTTCATACGGTAAGTTCTACCTAGAGTATTCTAACTCACCAGATGATTTGGTGTTGAATGGCTTCATGCTCTCAATAAAGGGATTGACGCTTTACGATTCCCTGATCGGGGATGAGACAAGTAAAAGGCTGATAAGAGAGGGGCTCGAGACCCTGAGAGGGATGCTCCCTGATTACGACGATGGTCAGTGGTCCCTCTACTCTATCAAGCATGGAAGAGCAGATGAAAGCTACCATCGGCTTCATATAAGACTCCTGTACTTCTTGGGGAAATGGTATCAAGATGATTTCCTGTTAAGATATGCGGAGAAGTGGGATTACTATCTAAGAACCAGAGCAAAGTCTGAGCTGCCTCGAGCACGTCAGGAATATCTATTTTGGAGGGAACTGGTGCATGAACTGAAAGAGGAAGGTGGAGGAGATTAGACCTAGATCTTTATCCTCAGCCTAGCGGCTTCCTCCCTTAGAATGGCCTCTATGGCCCCTTTACCCCTTTCAGTTGGAACGGCCGGTTGGCCGCTCTTGCCTTCTCCCTCCGCTTCAATGAACATACCCTCCGAAACATGAGAGTCGAATCTCTTTGGGGGTAGTATGGCAAAGGCCATCGTCTCCTCCTCTTTTACCTGAAGATTGGTGACTACATCGAACCTCTCGCCAGCATCCACCACCGTCGCCCTAAGCCCATCGAACGACTTGACTGAGATCACTGTTCCCCAGAAAGAATCGATCCCGCTGTACAGCCTCTGCTCCCTGCCTACTCGGTTAGGGAGACCCTCTAGGGTTATCGCCGCGAACCTCACCTTGGCCGCGTTCAGGGCGTCAGATGGGGACCTAGCCCTTTCCCTCAGCTCCTTCCAAACCGAGGCCAGCTCCCTTCCCTTAGCAACCAACCCGTCCAGCATTCCCTGCTCGGCCAGATCCTCCAGTGACATGAAGCTGTAGACTATGGTCTGGGCTTCAGCCCTTATCTGCTTCAGATCCACTCCGCGGAGCAGCTTCTGAGGGACCTCTTGGAGGAGCATCACAGCTATCTCGACAGGTACGAGCCTAGGATCCTTCAACTGCCACCACCCCTATCTCGCTTATCTCCACCTTGCCGTCTCCATCGTCTATCCAGCTTAGAACATATATACCCTCTTTCAATAGGGGCATGTTCTCGCTGAGCCACATCAGGGCGGCTCTGGTCCCGAACCTAGTCACTCCCGCTGCGGTGATGTAAATCCCCTCTCCAGCCTCGTGGATTCCGACTACCGCGAAGTCTCTGCGTCCGTAGGACGCCCAGTAGGTCGTGTTGCTGACTTCAACTCCATAGAAGAGGCCGTTCTCCCCTTTAATGAATTTTACCGGCTCGCCGTAGGATGGATTGACCGCTGGGCCTCCCAATGTTATCCTGTAGAGCCCCGACGCTTTTCCAAAGGCCTTAAACCTGTCTGATAGGTCCTTACTCATTCTAATGTCCACATCAGGACCGGTCACCTCGAAGGAGCTTGGGGAGAGGTGATCCTTGCGGTAGATGAGCCACCCACCATCTGGGATCGCGTCCATAAGCCTAGTCACCACGCTGGCCCTTAGGCCGAATTGCTTGCCGTGATTGACTATCTGCTTTCTCACAGGACCCAAGTACACGTAGGACTCGAACACATCACCTACCATCACGCCCTTCCTCCTAAGGGCAGGATTTGACACGTATATGGCTTTGGTAGGGAGCCTCTCCCACGTCCTGCCCGTCAAATTGCACCTGTAAAGGTAGCCCTCCCAAAGCTCATGTCCGTTGCTCCTGTTAAGGTCAGCGTCCACGTATATGTTGAAGAACCTCTCTAGCCTCGCCCCGTAACCTCTCAAATTGCAGCCTAGCCTATCCACAGGTACTATCGCGAAGTAAATCCTGTAGAAGTCATCCTTAACGTACAACTCCTTGTAATCGGCTATCCTGTCGGCATCCCCAACGGGATCAAGTATTGTAGGGGCACCGTAGTCCCCCAGTTTCCCGTCTATTTTCTCCGCTCCCTCCTTCTTCAACTTGTAAGTCACCCAGTCGAAGTCGTCCCTCTCAACCATCCACATGTACGCCTTGACACCGAATTCTCCCTTAGGAAAGGCCGCCGTCACATTGGGGGTGGTGAGTATCACCCTCTCCTCCTCCATCCTCACCCAGCAGGCGGCCGCAAGTCTGTCCCATCCATTCTTAAGTGAGTTGAACCTCTGAACCGAGCAGTCCGTCTGGTTGGGGTTCACGAAGAACACCAGCCTGTAGTCCGCTCCCTTGACGTCACCCTCGGGTACGCCCTCACCCTCCACGAGCCTGTCCAGATACACATTGCCTATCACGGTGAAGTTCTCCGCTGAGGGAGTTCCGTAGAAATAGAAGGCAAGTGTGATGTTACCGTTCCAAGATATGTGCATGGCCTTCACATCCAGCTGAGGTAGTTGCGGCTCCTCCAATGGATCGTACCATGTCAAGGTACCTTGAGCGCTCAGGTGGGGCAGGGGGATGAGCAACACTGAAAATGTGATTACAATAGCTAGTAGCTTCCAGCTAGCTTTCGTGCTATCACCCAAGTTCAGGCAGGCACCAGCATGAAAAAGTTTGATATAGAGGGAAGCGAAGTACTTTCATGCTGCAGGCTAATTTGGCGAGGGGTGGCTTTGAGTCTGAAGGAGGTCAAGGAGAGGTTAAGGGGCGTGACCCTTGAGAAGGCCATTCCGCTCAAGGTAATTGGAGAGGTATCGTACTACCTGTTCGAGGGAGGAGTGTTGGCTGTCAGCAATTTTGAAGACAGGGATCTACCGTATCTTAGGGCGAGAACCACAGTCATCCCATTCGACGAGCTCCCTGATTTCCTGAGAAAGGAGGTGGAAGAATGGTTAAGGGGATGAGGTGGCTCCTATTCCTGATTATCCCGCTAGCCCTCTACCTGTACGCCTATTTCAGGACCCCCTTACTTCCCTTAATAGATGGGCCCTACTACTCCGCCCAAGTGAGTTGGATAGCCCGCTACTGGACCCTCAGACATCCAGATCCTCCACTAACCTTCTACCTGCTGCTTCCCTTCTACTTCGCTACTGGAGACAATATCTTGGCAGTGAAGGCGGGGGTCCCAATGATATCCTCGCTCATGTTCGTTCCGGCCTTCATGTACTTCAGGGAAGTCGATGGAGATGATGAGGCAGCCATCCTAGGGGCTTTAGCACTGACCACCTCCTACTACACTGTTAGATTGGTCACTGACTTCGTGAAGAATGCTTTTGGCCTGATATGGGTGTTCTCTTGGCTATTCTTCTCATTAAAGTACGGGAGAGAGGGTGGGTTGAGGAACCTGGTGGGCGCGACGATCTCGGTTCTCTTGGTCATGCTCACCCACATCTTGGATTTCGGGTTCACGGTAGGCCTCTCCATCCTCTACGCTTTACTTAGGAGGGACAGGAGGGCAATGACCTTGGCCTCAATTAGTTCGGCCTTCCTCGCCTTAGCCTTTCTCCAGCCCTGGATAGTTGGGGGTGATGTATCCAAGGGGGTGGCCCTCGTTGAACAGGTGGCTGAGGGAGAGGTGGGACCTTCGGGTCTTCTAGATTTGGTGCCCTTAGTGTCCCCCCTTCTCCTCCTCTGGTCATGGTACAAGAGCAAGGAACCGATGCACGGCTCCCTAGGTTTGGTCTCGCTACTGTTCAGCCTCCCTTTCTACGGAAGAGGTTGGGTAATGAGGTTTCGCAATTTGGGGGGGATACCTCTATCTGCCGTACTCTCTAGAGGGAAGGCTGAGGTAGGGAGAGGGAGGATACTCGCCGTTCTAGCGCTGGTGCTCGTGGCCTCCTCGGGATTCACCTTAGCTTCCATGGTGAGGCCCACCGTGGACATGGCTACATTCAATGAGATGAAGTACGTCTTAGATAGGTATCGCTCTCCGATCTTCGTCCCCGATGTGAAGATCAGGTACTGGGCGGAGACCCTCAGTTTTGATGTGACATCCACGCCTGAAGGGGCCAGCTACATGCTGATATGCCAACCCTCTCATCCGGGATCCCCGGCGAAGGGCTCAGCGCTCCCGTCAAAGGCTGAAGCTCTCGTGAGGAGGTTGAGAGCCCAACCCGTGTTTCAGGGGGAGAGATGTACTCTCTTCAAAATGAGAGGGAGATGAGGGTTACTTGAGCAGCTCCTCCTCGTACCTTCTCAGGTGATCCACTGCTTCCCTCACATCGCTGAATCTCTTAGCCACCTCTTTCACATCTTCTCTGCCTATCTCCTCCTTTCCTCTGGCCCTAATCCTCACACCCGCTATTCCGAGTATTTGAACGGCGTATCTGAGGGATTTCTCTGCTCCCAGATCCATTAGAAGTTCGAGGGCGTCGTCACTCAGCTTGACTCCCTCCTCCTTAGCTCTTATTCGGAGTATGTGACCTACTTCCTCTTTGCTGTACTTGTCAGTTGTTATTATCACGAGCCTGTCCAGCAGATCGAGGGGCATGCCGAAAGGAGCCTCTATCTCCGTCCCCCTGATCTTAGTGATTCCCCTATTGGTGGCCATCACTATGATGGGTACGAGCTCACTCTCCATGGCCCTAGAAATGAAGCTAAGTGCCTCTATGTCCATCAAGTGAGCGTCGTCTATGAACATCACTCCCGGCACTATCTCCGCTCTGCCCATCTCAACCCATTCCTTCACCTGCTGATCTACGGCGGCCCTCACCTCGGGATCTAACTCCTTCTCCTCAACTCCGAAGAGTAGGGAGAATAGACCACCACCGCTCCTCCTCCTAGCCACCATTCTGTCTAGATCGTCCAGTGTGAGTACGTACACGAACTCCTTCTCCTTGAGGACTGGTCCATCTGGCCTAGGCACGAGCTGTTCCGCCTCCAGATCGTATGAGAATGATTCAGTGGATCTGCCCACCTTGGATACCCTACCGTCCTTGGCGTCTATCATTATCACATCTCCCTCTGTGATCCCGAATTCCACGAGCTGCCTAGCCACGTTCGGTCCGACCCTTATCTTCTTCTCCTCCTCCGTGGTCTTCAGGGTTATCACGGCCTCTTGGGGGACCTTCACGAAGGGATTGTAGGGACTGGATCCCATCTTAATGTCCAGCTCCTTGACCTCTCCCTCGTAGACCTTCCTCAGTTCCCTGACCTTGACACCTATGGCCTTCCTCATCGCCTCCATCAGGACCTCGGTCTTCTTCCTCTCAGTACTGTATATCTCTGATCCGCTCAGCTGGATGAAAGGAACGTCCTCCCCCAGCTCCCTAGCCATGGCCACGGCTATGGCGGTCTTCCCGGTACCAGGAGGACCCGCAAGCAGCACTGCTTTCCCACTCAGCTTCCCCTCCTTTGCCATCATCACGACCAAGCCAGCAGCCTCCCTAGCCCTAGTCTGGCCGACCAGCCCGTCCGCCACCTGTTTCGCCCTACCGTTTTCGTCTAACCCGAGGCCCTTTATGTGGCTATGCGCCCCTATCCTCTCCATCCTCAGCTCTCCGCCTATCTCCTCTATCTCGACCATATTCTCCCCCAGAGGGAGGGGGGAATTCAGGGTTTTAACTTTTATCGGTTCAGCGCGGTCTGGTCACCATCCAGAGTACCAGACCGACCACCAGTGCGCCGACGAAGGCGATTAGGAGGAAGAGCCAAGCCGGTGTCGGCTCCTGAACCCTAGATTCCGGTGAAGTGGTGCTCTTAACTTGGGTGACCGTGGGTGCAGCAGAGATGGTTTGGGATGTGGTTTGCTGGGCTTGCGGGATCTCTGTCCCCTCTCGGGCTATTACTACGGACACTTCGAGCGGTGCTGAATAGGTGGATTCGCCAACAACGTAAGTCATGTTTATCCTTAGGGTGTGGGTGCCTAGCCTGAAGTTCGAAGGGATAGCAAGTTCCATCCTTATCTCCTTCGTCTCATTAACTCTCAGATCTCCGATGGATCCCCTGACCACGAAGTTCCTCACCCTAGTCATGTGCTCGGCGTAAATGGGGAAGGGGGCTTCCATCTCAATCCTCACATTGCTCATGTTGACGGGGGACCTGTTCTCTATGAAGAGGGAGACCTCCTTGGTCTCTCCCCTCTTCAAGGTGGCCAAGGGATCGGGCCTGACCGTTATCATTCCCTCGATGGCTATGACCTCAGCTGATATCTCCGCGACCTTTATGCTTCCTTTGTAGATCTCGGCGTAGAGTTCGTGCCTGCCTAGGGTGAGTGGTCCTATGGTGACCTTGTAACATCCCACCTCATCAGCCGATCCCTCTTCGACGAAGGCGTTGTCGACGTAGAGCTTGGCCTTCAGGCCAGCGGCCAGCGCCGAAGGCAGGCATACGGTCCCAGTGACCGGCAGGTTCGCTGGAACGTAGATCGGTACCCTCGCCTTGATTGGGGCAGCTTCCATCGGCGCTAAAGATATGGCGAGCAACATGATCAGGGATGCGGGCACGGCTTCTATCCTCATCGATCTCGAGATAGGGGGAAAGCGTAATAAACACCATACGACAGTAGTCTCAAAAAGCCCAGCCTCCATGATGTGATCTAGAAGCTATGAAGGTGTCCGCCATTGACCGACGGTAGGGTCTACGTCGCGGCAGCAGCTTTCCTATGGGGGACAATTGGGATTGCTACGAAAATAGCCTTATCAGCCGGAGCGGGTCCAGCCTCTATAAGCGCTTTCAGGGCGGCTGTCAGCGCTATTCTCGCCCTAGCGGTTCTTCGGAGAAAGGTCTTCGATAGTAATTTAATCCTCCTAGGCCTGCTGTTCACGGGACCTCTTTTCCTCACCTATATGTTCAGCGTCATGCTCTCTGGTATGGGGATCGCGGCTGTTCTACTGTACACTGCCCCGGCGCTTGTCGTCTTACTCGCTTCCGTGTTCTTAGGTGAGAGGGTGACTGGGAGGAAGGTTGTTGCTCTGTTCCTAGCTGGCGTGGGCGCCTTCTTGACCCAGCTCCCAGATATAGGCGATCTAAACTTTGGCGGCATCCTCTTTGGGCTGGGGAGCAGCCTAGCCTACTCAGGGATAATATTGATGGCGAGAAAACTGATGACCCACGGATATTCCGCCTTGGAAGTTGGGTTAGGACCTCAACCTTGGTCGGCGCTTGAGCTGGCCCCGTTCCTCTTCATAGATAGGTACGAACTTAACCCACAGTTCTTGGCGTCCGTAATCTACTTGGGGATCTTTACATCCTTCTTAGCCTACTACCTGCACGCCAAGGGGGTGGGCGAGGTGGAAGCCGGAACCGCTGGTATAGTGTCAAACGTGGAACCGGCATCTGCAGTGGCCCTAGGTCTGCTGACGGGCGAGAATCTGGGTGTAGAAGGACTGGTGGGGTCAGCTTTGGTAATAGCGGGCGCGATCCTGGCAGGATGATCAGCCAGTTAACTCCCTGAGCCTCTCCACAAGCTCATATACGTCTTCTATCATGGAAACAGCCAAGGGTACTCTCATGGTGGAGGCTAGCTTCATTCCAAGCTTATCAACGTTATCAGGCGGGGGTCCGTGAAGGACCACCAGACTGGGCCTTATGTCTATGACCTTGAGGGCCACCATCGGGCTCCTGCCAGCCGATACCTTGGTGAAGATGAGGGCCCTCTCAGTGGAGGTGCCGAAGAGTCTCATGAAGTCGGATCCGCTCAGGCTGAGTATGGCTTTTATGCTGTCTATAACCGTATATCCGTGGATGTAGGTGGGCTGCGGAGCCTCCACAACTATCCTACCTTCTATGACCTCCAAGAACTTCTCCAACTCTATCGGAAGTGTGAACTCGCTCATGTCTATGACGCTCGAGAGGAGCGGGATCATCCCGGTCGTTCTAACTAGAGTTCTGATTACGGCCCCTCCCTTCTTCTCATCCTCATCGAGGAGAGTCATTATGAACCTTCTAAGGACGAGGGATCCCGGACTCTTCCTCCTGCTCGACTCGTAGTCCGAAACTACGGACGCGGATACCCCTAATAGCCTAGCCAACTCGCTTTGCTTAATGCCGAAATACTCCCTCCATTTCCTCATGGCCAGTCCTATGTTTTGGCTGAAAAGGATGTCTCCAGCTATCTTCTTAGCCACGATCTCCTTTAGGATCCTTCTGTGGTATGTTGAAAGTAGTTCCCTATCGAGTTCCTCCTCGACCTCCATCACCACCACTTACGTCAAAAGGAACAATTGAGAGATAAAAAGGCTTCGCCTTTCAACGATTACGGGTCTGAACCCAGACCCTCAGAGGAGATCACTCCCTTAATTATCCCAATGAATTCCGGATCTCTGTGCTCTATAACCATGAAAGTTCCCTCTTCCTCCGATATGATGGCTGCAGCTATGTGATAGCACAGTTTCCTCTTACCCCTGATTACGACGTTCAGATAGTAGTCCAAACAGGAGCATGCCAGATCTCCCATAACCAAGTGAGGACCTGTTGGTCCCTTGACCACGTACACGTACCTGCCACTGGGCTTGAAGATGTGCTTCTCGACCCCGCCCTTCAAGGCAGATTTGAGCGCCTTGAGCGCGCTGCCCCACGGTAGCTGGCTCATTATCCCATACCTTTTAAGTCCCTCATTACACCCCTCCACGATGGAACCCATATGGGGAAGCCCGGCCCTAGAGATAAAGGTTGATGGGAAAAGGTGGATCCTCATAGCCGATCTCCATTTAGGATTCGAACTGGAGCTCACCAAGGAGGGGATCTACATACCTGATAGAACCGGGCACCTAGCTAGGAGGCTCCTCTCCCTAGGACCAGCTGATGGTCTGGTCATAGCTGGAGATTTGAAGCACTCTATCGGCCTCTCTTCTGGATTCAGGGTGAGGAAGTTCCTCGAGAAAATCTCTGCTGCCTTTCCAAGGATCATCCTCACAGTTGGAAATCATGACGGTGGTATAGTGAGCGTGGTAGGAGATTCGTGTGAGGGCAGGGGGCCTAGGGGCACCTCCTTAGGTGAGATATGGGTGTTCCACGGTCACGCCATTCCTCCGCCCGAATCCTCAAAGTACGAGTTTGGGGTGATGGGACATGTTCACC
>JARZZM010000029.1 GCA_030130125.1 Thermoproteota archaeon | reverse complement strand
CGCCTGTAAAATATGGCCTTTCAAGATATACAGGAATCCTGAGTATGGAAGGGGTGAGGAGGCCTACTACTCCCACAAACTGGGCGAATTCTACGTTTACGTCGATCAGAGGTGCCCAGGGATAAAGCTAGGCAGACCCACACCTCGCCTCGTGAAAGCCGTGGAGGAGGCCATAGAGGTCTGGATTGGCGTCAGGAGGGATCAGCTATACACTACGGCCTCCCTTCCATCTCTAATCAAAAAGTTTTAACAAGTTTGCGAAAAATATGATACGGAAGGTTTATTAGTTACTGCCGGTAAGTTCTCCTTGCCGGGAAAGGGGAGGAGTAGGCGGTCGGGGTTAGCCTTGACCGCTGAAGTTCCGGTCGCCTCGGGAGGGGCGATCGGAAGTAACCCGGCCGGAAGGTCGGGGATCCCCCCGAAAGCAATTTTCGGGTTTATTCTAGCTGTAGACTCCACAGTGCCTCGATGTTGTTGAGTCAGCGCCTCAAGTGTTTGCGCGTTAGTAGTCCAATTCGTCATTACGTACTCCTTTAAAACATATTTCATCACGTAATACCGATGAGCTCGGTAGTCACAGTTCGGGTTCCGAGAGAGCTGAAAGAGAAAATGAAGAAGCTGAAAGTCAACTGGAGCGAAGAAATAAGGAAGTACATAGAAGAAAGGGTCAGAGACTACGAATTACTGGAGATAATAGACAGAGTTAGGAAAGAGGCCCGAAAAAGGAAGATAAGGACGGATTCAGCTCGACTCATCAGAGAGGACAGGGAGAGCAGATGAAAGTCTTGGATTCATCTTTTCTCGTTAAGCTGTTGCTGGATGAGGAGGGATCCGATGAGGCCGAGAGATCCATCAAGGCTGGATATTAGGTGGTGAAAGGGTATGCACCCTCAATCTCGCACTGCCAGAGTCCGCCAATGCCATATGGAGGAGAAATCTTCGGGGAGAGCTCGATGAAGAGGAGTGCAGGAAGGCTGTTGAGGATCTGCTCAGCATCCTTGAGTAGAATGAAAGTATATCCAGCAGGCGAGCTGATCATGGAGGCTCTGAGCATAGCGATGAGGTATGAAATTACGGTGTACGATTCTCTTTATCTGGCTCTAGCCGTCATGAGGGGAGCGGATCTCGCTACATTCGATCAAAAACTGAGAGATGTGGCCTCAGAGGTTGGGGTGAAGACATTCCCCCTGGATAAAGTAGAGCATTCACCATATGGGAAGTGCATCCTCCCTGCCTTGTCCTTAGATTAGATCGGAACGGCTGAATACTGGGAAGTCACCCTACATTCCCGTATTATGCCTTGTAATCAGAGATCATGTCTCTAGATGTACTTAAATAGGTTGAGATAGGCCTCAGTGCTGAGCTCTATCACTCTACCTTCATCTACGTAGGTCACAAGAATCCCATTGAGCTTGGCCCTCCTCAGCAGCTCCATGGGTATGGGCGGATTTCTATAATACCTGTCCAGCAATTCCTTCCACTTCCTCAGCTCTATCTCGGACCTAGCGTGGGGCGGGGTGAGGAGGAAAGGGGGTATCTCCATCAGATAGGTGGGGGGCGCCGCTAAATAGAATCTATCCGCGTGCTGGCTATACCTAGCGATCTTGCTTGCTATCCTCGCCCTGCAGAAACTGTCGGGATCCAAGGCATGGTCTGGAGGCACGAAGCCTGTCTCCACCTCTACTATCACCTTCCCCCCGTTCGTGCCCATCACATCGCATCTGATGTCGTTCACTTTAACCTCCACATCCACCTGATACCCCTTCATGATCAGGTGAGCCGCTATCACAAGCTCCATGGCCGAATGATTTATCTTCACGGCCCCAGCTATGTAGAGGTCAGTCAGCCTGTCGATAAGAGGTCTCAGCCTGCCGGTCGGTAAACCTCCCCTCCTCTCTATCCTCTTGGCCAGCTCCTCCAGATCGGACCTGAACCTCCGGGTATCTGGCACTGGATTGTCGAGCCAATATTACTTATTACCATACATGATTGGCATAACCCTTACACCGTATCAGCCATTATCCACACAGTAAACTATTTGCTGATTCCATGAGTTCAATACATCACTGAGAGAAAAACTAGAGTCTGCCTGAGGGAATTCTGAAAAGGAGCATGAGCAGGTGAGTTGCGGCCCTTCCTCACGCCAACCAAGTTTAAACTCATAAAATAATCCCCAGATGCCGATACCGCGTGTAAGAGCACCTATTCTCTCCGACCAGGTGATCTCAATTACCCGATCAGACTAGGTAGGAAGGGTCCAACCTTCTCACTTCGGGAACATTATCGTAAGCGTTATCAGAGGCCACTATTTTACCATCATACAGCATGGCTGTGGCACAGTGCAGGGAATCGAAGTAGGTGAGGAAATACTTCTCTCTGAGTGAGGAGGCCTTCACGATCACCTCGGATGTTAGGGGGGCCTCTTCTAAGTTGGGGATCAGTTTGAAGGCCTCTATATCTCCTCTAATGTCTTTCTCACCGTATCCGCGGGATCTCAGCACCAGCTCGTACTCCAGAAGGGCTGAAGAGGCTAACTTCATTTCCTTCAACCTCCCCGAGGCGATAGCCTGAAACAGCCCGCTTGCCACCTCGTGCAGCTTGTCCGATTTGTTGACCAAGGCGATCAGCATATCCAGCTCAATTACCGGCATTCAGCTCCCTCTCAATGAGACTATCAGCAGTCTCCTCAACTCTGTCGTAGGTTAGATCTGGATCATCGTACTTCCCCTTTAAGTGCTTCAGCGGGTCCTTCACGATTCGCACTCTTATGATCCCTCTACCCTCCACCTCCCATATCATGAGATCTCCCTCCTCTATTCCAGCTTCCCTCCTCACCTTCGAGGGTACGTTGGTGAGCCCCTTTCTGCTGACCTTGCTTACTCCCATCAAGCCCACCTTCGTTCTAGGAAATTTTAATTTTTCTAAGAAACTATTCAGGTGATAAGACCGGAGATGCATTGGATTCTCGGGACCTCTGCTGCCCACTTTTAATGGATCACTGTACTAGGCCAGGATGGCCCGCACCAAGATAGTAGCGACAATAGGCCCGGCTTCCTCCACCATGGAAGTGGTAAAGGGGATGATAGCGGAGGGCATGTCCGTTGCTAGAATGAACTTCTCCCACGGCACCCTAACTGAGAAGGCCAACCACATAGACTTGGTTCGTAGAGCCGCTCACGACCTTGGACTGAAGATAGGACTTATGTCCGACCTTCAGGGACCGGAGGTCAGAACCCACATGGGGAGGAAGGAGCTGAAGGTAGAGGAGGAGGATGTGGTAACGGTCAGCGGGAAGGAGGGCTTGGGAGAGATCAAGATAAAGCCTTCCAGCGTCCTCAGAAACTTGGCAGAGGGGGACGAGTTATTCATCGATGAAGGTAGGATCAGGCTTGTGGTGGAGGAGGTCGGAGATGTCCTGAAGTGCCGGGTGGTCCATGGAGGAGTGATAAGGGACAAGAGGTCGGTACATGCCTCTAAGCCCTTCGACCTCAAGGGGCTTACTGAGGAGGACAGGCTAGCCATGAAGCTCTCTGTGGAGAAGAGAGTAGACTTCATAGCCCTCTCATTCGTTAAGGCGGTGGAGGACGTTATAGAGGCCAAAGAGTTCTTGAAATCGCTGACTGACGATCCTCCTTCTCTAATAGCGAAGATAGAGACAAGAGAGGCAGTTGAGAACGCAAAGGAAATTCTGGAGGAGTCCTATGGCATAATGGTGGCCAGAGGGGATCTAGGCGTTGAGCTTCCACTGGAGGAGGTACCCCAGATCCAGAAGAGGCTGATAAGACTGGCTAACGAGGCTGCCAAGCCCGTGATAACCGCCACCGAGATGCTGGAATCTATGACCTCGAGCCCCGTCCCGACGAGGGCAGAGGTAACCGATGTTTACAACGCCATAATGGACGGGAGTGACGCTGTCATGCTATCAGCGGAGACGGCTGTGGGTAAGTACCCTGTGCTGAGCGTCAGGTGGATGAGGGTCATAGCAGAGAGCGCTGAGCGTTCCCTAACCCCGAGGATGGACTTTCCCCTCACTTCGAAGGCTGCTTTCATAGGTAAGGCGGCTGTGGAGGCGTCCGAGATGCTGAAGAGCCCCGTCATACTGTGCTTCACCTACACAGGATTCACCGCTAGGCATGTAGTGAGGCACAGGCCCAAGGCCAAAATACTAGCTCTCCTGAGCAGGGAAAAGACAAGAGGTTTACTGACCTTGAGCTGGGGAGTCGAGAGCCTCCTCGTCTCCCAAGACTTGGACGAGGCCGTGAGGCAAGCGGTTAACCACTGCTTGGAGAGAGGGGCGTTGGACATTGAAGATACCGTAGTTGTGACGTTCGGACATCCCCACGGGAGGGCCAAGACGAACTCGCTCAGGATACTCAGCGTCGAGGAGGTGCTTCAAGCGGGGGAACCGAATCCTTCCTCCACCACTGGCCCACTATCGTAGGCAAGCTTCCCCCTCAGGTAAACCTTCTCCACGACCCACCCCACCTCCCTTACGGGAGTGGACCTCGCCTTAGTGTATATGTCATCCCCCCTTATCGTCCACGATTCCTTCCTCAGGACGACTAGGTCAGCAGCGCTGCCCGGTGATATCTTCCCTCTCTTCAGCCCAAGGTGAGCCGCTGGCCTAGAACTGTACATGTCGATCACCCCGGCCGGGAAAATTCCCTCTTCTATAACTGTCATGAGCAAGGGGGCCATCAGGTCGAGCCAAGGGATCCCAGGAGGCATCTCCTCATAGGGTCTGGACTTCTCCTCTGGGCCGTGAGGTGCGTGATCCGTGGCTAGGAAGTCCGCCATCCCGGCGTGGACCATGCGCCTGAGCTCCTCAACAACCGGCTTGGATCTGAGCGGGGGATTGACCTTGGCTAGGGGCCCTAAAGTGGGTGAGTCCTCGATGCTGTACAGGATGTGGTGCGGCGTTACCTCGGCGCTCGCGTCCACACCCCTCACCTTGGCCTCCTGCACCAGTCTCAGGGTTATAGGGAGGGTGGAGTGGGCTATCCTAACCTTGGTGCCGTGCTTCTCGGCCAGCCAGAGGGCCCTCCTCACCGCCACATCCTCCGCAAGCTCCGGGTGGGCCCTCCAGTGGTCCTCCACCCTACTCGGCTTTTCCGCCTCCTGAAGGATTAGGGGATCCTCCGCGTGGACCACCACTACCTTTCCCAGCTTCGAAGCCCTTGAAAACACCTCATTGAGGTCGTTCATCAGGTCGGAGGGGAAGAGCTTCACCCCGGCCACGTAGCTCTCATCTGGAAGGAAGGGATAGGCTGTGTAGAGCATGAAGTCCACGTAGCTCTCCCTATCAGCCTCCTCAAGCTTCCTCCTGAGGATTTCTAGGTTGTCCACCCTCGGAACGTTGTTCGGCATGTCTACCACGACGGTCACACCTCCGTGCAACGCGGCGAGGGACTCGGTCCTCCACTCTCCCTTGTGCCTCTGCCCTAGGCCCCTCATGTGGACATGGAGGTCCACGAAACCGGGGAGTACGACATCAACCTCATTACAGGGGACATCAGATGCTTTGGAGACCTTGAGAATGGTGGACCCGAACTCGACACAGATCCTCTCAAATCCCAAGGAGGGCAGATACGCGAGACCACATAGGCATGTCATTTCTATTACACCCTCTCATCCGAGCAGTTCATCTAGAGAGGGCTCCCAGAGGGATTTTCCTCCCATCGAAATCCCTCCAGTACTTCCCGAAGTCCTCGGAGGCCATCAATACAGCACCATCGAAGACAGGACCGTCTCTACACACCAGGAGGCCCTGTGGATCGAGGACGCACGCCCCGCATAGTCCAACGGCACACCTGATCAACCTCTCCAAAGAAGCCTCCACCCTAATTCCTCTCCTGACCGCCTCGGATACCACCTTCACCATCATCGCCTCCGGCCCAGCAGTGTAAACGAAATTCAACCCCTTATAGTCTATGTGTTCCGTGATGAATCCGCTGAGCCCGTATGACCCGTCATCCGTGCTCACCACAAGCCTGTCCGAGAGATCCCTCATGAGGTCTTCGAGCATCACCTCCTCCGCGCTCCTGAACCCCGCGTAGAACTCGATCCTCACCCCCCCTCTGCTCGTGAGTGCGTCAGCTAGATGTATGAGGGGAGCTATGCCGTAGCCCCCTCCCACGAGAGCGACCTTCCCCTCAACCTCGGTGGTGTAGCCCCTGCCGTAGGGCCCCCTTATCCAGAGCCTATCTCCAGCTTTAAGAGAGTGGATGGCCGAGCTCACCTTCCCTACCCTAGCCACCAGTAGCCAAGTCTCCCCGTTTCCCTCCCTAGCCACGCTGACCGGTATTTCCCCCACCTTGGGGACCCAGACCATCACATACTGACCGGGCAGCGCTCCGATCTCGCCTTTCAGCACAATCCTCCTCACCCTCGGGGTGAGGGGCTCGCTTTCAGCTACTGTGTGGGGTCTATGTCCCCGCAAGCTGCGCAATGACCTCTTCCTCCGTCAGGTACTCACCGCAATACTCGCAGACCAGCTTAAGGGGCTTCCTAGATATCACCCTGAACGATGGATGGACCGCTTCCCTAGGAGCATTTGTTACGCATTTGGGGTTTACACACCTCAATATTCCCTCTATCCTGTCAGGGAGCTCTACCTTCCTCTTCTCTACAACTTCGTAATCCCTCACTATGTTGATCGTGGCAGTAGGTGCAACCAGCGCTATCTTGTTCACCTCCTCACTGCTGAGTTCCCTCCCCTCTACCTTCACGATGTCCTTCTTCCCCAGCTTCTTGCTGTAGACATTCATCACCATGGATACCATGTAGCCCTCCTCCCCCGTGATCCCCAAGATGCGGAGGACCTTGAGAGCCCTTCCGGAGGGGATGTGGTCTATTACGGTACCGTTACTTATCCTCCTGACCACCAACTCCTCACTCATGGTACCACCTCCCTCAGCAGGGCCATCCTGATGGGGACCCCATAAGCGGCCTGCTTGAAGTAGAGAGCGTGAGGCGTGGAGTCCACATCCAAGGCAATCTCATCTACTCTCGGGAGGGGATGTAGGATTATCATGTCCTCTTTAGCATTCTTGAGCAGGGCAGCATCGATTCTGTAGCTCCCCTTGACCCTCTCATACTCGGCCGGGTCGGGGAACCTCTCCTTCTGTATCCTAGTCACATAGAGGACATCCAGTTCCGGTAGCACCTCCTCCAAGTTTGAGAACTCCCAAGGTATTTTCAACGTGTCTAGGAGCTCCTCTTTTGGGCGCAAGCTCTTAGGAGCTATCAGGTACACCTTCTTAGGTGAGTAGAGGTTCAGGGCTCTGAGGAAGCTGCTCGATGCCCTCCCGTATCTGAGATCACCCAAAACTCCGTACACCAGATTATCTATTCCTTTTTTCTCCCTCCAGACCGTGTAAAGATCTATCATGGCCTGCGTGGGATGCCTTTTCGACCCGTCCCCGGCGTTTATTACCGGGGCCTTGGCCAGCTCCGCAGCCAGCTTGGCAGCTCCCTCCAGACCGTGCCTCACGACTATCACGTCAGCGTACGCGTCGAGCATCCTTATAGTGTCGGAGAAGGTCTCCCCCTTAGCTATCGAGGTGCCCTGAATGGCATCGAATCCTATGTACCCACCCCCCAGCCTGAGGGTAGCGGTCTCGAAGCTGAGCCTCGTCCTAGTACTGGGTTCGAAGAAGGCTAGGGCCACCACCTTCCCCTTCAGCTCGTCCCCCTCGAACTTGGAGGAGGCTATTCTGAACAACCTCTCCAGATCATTACGGGTGAAATCCAGTATGGAAAGAACATCCTTCCCTCTAAAACTCAATATCCCACCTCTTCAAGGTAGATCTCCGCATATTTCCTCTCCTCAGGGGAGAGATCCGGGAGAACGGACCTGACTATATCGGGGAGGGTAGCAATGCTCCTCAACTCTACGTCCAACTCTTCCAAGGACTCTCTCGCACCCTGAAGCCTGTCCACCACGACCCAGGCCTCCCTGACTGCAGCTCCTGCCTCCCTGACCGCCTCAACGGCCCTCCTAAGTGACCCACCGGTGGTCGCCACATCGTCTATCACCACGTACTCCCGTTCGCTCACCACCCCTTCCATCCAGCTCATTGTCCCGTGTTCCTTTCTCTCCTTCCTGATGTAGATTAGGGGCTTGGAGGTTAGCAGGGCCACCGCTGTGGCTAGAGGTAGGCCCCCGACCGCAACCCCGCATATCCCACCATCGCCTATCCTCCCAGCCAGCTCCTCTGAGATCGCTTTGAACTCCTTCGGGAATGAAGGAAGAGGCCTCAGATCCACGTAGATGGTGCTCCTCCGGCCCGAGGTTAGCAGAAAGTCTCCGAACTTGAGCATGCCCTTACTCACGAGGATTAGTCCTAACTCAGCGCTTTCCATGAAGGATCACCCTCTGAGCCTCCACCACACTCCTCGCGGCCTTAACAGGATCCTCGTTCCTCAGAATGGACCTGCCCACTATCTCGAAGTTCGCACCGGCCTCCAAGGCAGATCCTGGCTTGGCACCTTGGAATCCCACACCTGGGGAGAAGATCCGGACGTCGGGAAGCCTTCTCCTCGCCTCCCTGATCATCTCCGGTCTAGTAGCTCCGACGACGATACCCATGACGTTGAGTAGCTTCGCTTCCTCCAGCAGCTTAATGAAGTTCTCCCTGATGAGTTTAGCTTGGGGGTGACTCATGCCCGCCACTCCGATCAGTTCCAGTCCAGTCTCGTACCTCCTGTGCCCTGTGAACAGGTGTATTATAGCGGCATCCATGCCCATCTCCCTGAACCTGTCTAGGATGTGCTCGACCACATCAGGTATATCTGCCAGCTTGAAATCTGCGATCCAGTAGTAATGTTCGTGTCTACTCGCTAGCTCCGCTATTCCCTCCCATCCTATGGTCAGTGCTAGGGGAAAACCCACCTTCACGCCCACTACGTAGTCCCTCAGCCCATTAAGGAGTTCATCCAAGTCTCCAGATGGGAAGTCTAACGCGAGAATCAACCGGGAGTCCAGAAAAGAGGATCTCTCGAAGAGCTTGTTCCCTATTGGAACCCTTCCTTAGGTCCTTCTTCTAACTATATAAGTTGATGGGGGTTATGCCATCTCCGTCACATGGAGAGGAGGTCCTCCAACGCTGGTGTGGGGACGGTCATCTCCCTCTCTGGCCCGACCCCAATCATGACGGCTTTCGCGTTCACCTCTTTCTCCACAAATTCCACGTAGGCCTTCACCTCCTCAGGGAAGGAGTCCCAGCCCTCTCTGACGAGCTTGCCCCAATTCTCCACCCTCCAACCGTCGAGCTCCTCGTACACTGGCTTCGCCCTTTCAAGGGCTCCCACGTAAGGGGGAGCCACCCGGTACTCCTCACCATCTATCTCATAAGCCACGGCCACTTTCACCTTGTAGAGGCCCGAGAGGACATCCACTTTCCTTATGGCTAGGTAGCCTATTCCGTTGATCAGGGCCGAGTACCTCAGCATGGGCAAATCTAGCCAGCCTACCCTGCGTGGCCTTCCTGTGGTGGTGCCGTATTCTCCTCCCTTGTCCCTGATGTACTTAGCTAGGTCTCCAGCCAGCTCCGTGGGAAAGGGACCCTTTCCCACCCTAGTGGTGTAAGCCTTGCTGACCCCAACCACAGCATCTATGGCGAGAGGACTGACCCCCACCCCCGTGCACGCCCCACCGGCGATCGCGTTGGAGGAGGTCACGAAGGGATAGGTGCCGTGATCCACATCCAGCATTGTGCCCTGCGCTCCCTCGAAGAGGACGAACTTTCCCTCGGCTATGGCCGCGTTGACCTCCAAGTGGTCATCACCAACAAACGGCTCCAATACTTCCCTCCAGCCTTCGGCCCTTTCGATCAGCCGCTCGTAATATTCGTCCAGATCGCCCATGAGCACCCCAGCTCTCCTCAACTCCTCCTCTTTGATCTCGAGGACCTCCCTCAGCCTTTTGGGGAAGTTGGAGCTGAACAGATCACTGACCTTCAGTCCGGAGACCCTGGCCATCTTGTCTTGATAGGCCGGACCTATCCCCCTCTTGGTCGTGCCAAGCTTACCTCCAGCCAGCGCGGCGTCAAGTTCCTTGTGATAGGGAAGGAGAAGTGTGGCCTTCAAGGATATTAGCACATCGACCCCCTTCCCCCTAGATCTGAGGTCCTCGAGCTCCCGTATGAATACCTCCGGATCGAAGGCCACTCCGGCGCCGAGGACCCCTCTCTTACTCCTTACGACGCTGGAGGGCATCAGGTGAAGTTTGTACTTCTGCCCCTCCGCCACGACCGTGTGTCCCGCGTTGCTACCCCCGTTGTACCTGACGACGAGATCGGCCCACTCTGCTAAGTAATCCACCACAGCACCCTTGCTTTCGTCACCGAACTGCATGCCCACGACAATCACAGCAGGCATCTGCTATTACCTATCCGCGGGACCTGGATTAGATATAACTGTAGGGTCGGTTGAACCCCTCCACTACCTTGAGCCTCGAGGAGAATCCTACGGATTACCCTCATAATTTTTCCCTCAAGCCCACGAAGGGAGGCTATTTGAAATCGAGCACAAAGAGGGGAAGTACTGTGGGAAGGGAAACTCACTCCAAGAGCTCGCTGATCTCCAAGACCTCAAAACCCTCCAAGTTCATCCCTTTGGAGGCATCGTTGAGCATAGCGTAGCAGAACGGGCATGCCACCACCACAGCCTTCGCCCCAGCTTCTAGGGCTTCTTTTACCCTCTCCTTAGCCATGGTCCCCTCCCCGGTCTGGTACCAGTAGTTAGCGCCTCCCGCACCACAGCAGAAGGTGTTCGCGCCGTGTCTGTCCATCTCTCTGAATCCATTTACTCTCCTCAATATTTCCCTCGGCTCCTCCACCACCCCATTGAATCTGGAGAGGTTGCACGGATCGTGGAACGTCAGTTCCCTGTTGTGACCTACCTTCAACTGTCCCTCTCTCACCAGCTTAGCCAGCAGCTCCACATGCGAGACCACTTCCACATCCCAGTCCTCGACTACCTTGGGATACTCGTGCCTGAACACGGTGAGGCCGTGCGGGCAGAGAACTAGGAGCCTCTTCACTCCTAGCTCTTTGAAGAGCTCGGCATTGGCGAGGGCGAACTCTTGGAACATGCCCTCCTCTCCTAACCTCCTAGCAGGCTCGCCGCAGCAGGTCTCCATCTCCCCGAAGATCGCAATCCTGATGCCCACCTTCCTCAGCAGGTCTACGAGCCTAGAAACGATTCTCTTACCCACGGGATCGAAGGAGTACTGGCAGCCCACCCACAGGTAATAGTCGGGATCGTCGTCGCTCTCAATCCAGCTCAGCCTCCCCCTCTGCGGGACGGAGAGGGAGTTGTGGTATCTCCTCAGCCCGTTCAGCAGCTCACCCATCTTCTTGTCTATCCTGCCCTCCGCCACGAGAGAGCGCCTCCTCTCCATAAGGAAGATGAACGGGCTTATATAATTCGGGCAGGCCGTCGAACAGGCTCCACAGGAGACGCATGACCAGACAGCGTCCTCAGCCAGCTCGTAAGTGCCTCCCAGCAGTGAGACCTTCAATCCCTGAACCACGTCCTTTGGTGAGAGGGGCCTGCCCGTCAGGTTGGCGGGGCAGGAGTCGGTGCACCTCCCACATTTCACACAGGCGGCGAGCATGTACTTCTCGTACCACGGAAGTTCAGAGGCTTCATAGAAACCCAGCTTGATCTCCTCGACATCCTCCAGCTCCCGCAGCCTGAACGGTTCCTTCGGAAATCTGACGACCTCCTCCTCCAAGGAGGAGGTGAGGAGGGCGGTGAGGGAGTGGAGCAGGTTACTGTAGGGCAGATAGGCTACCATCGAGAAAGCTAGGAGGGCGTGACTCCACCACAGGCCCGTGTAGGAGGGGGGGATGAGGGGACCAACCGTTCCGGAGAGCAGGGAGCCCACGAGCGAATAATGGCTGGCAGCGTTAGGTTGAGCGTAGATCCTAGTTGATTCTAGGAAGAAACCCGTCACCCCTATATAGAGGAGCCCCAACAGGAGGACCTTACCCTCTCTATCCCTGGTGGGAAAGAATGAAAGGGCTCCAATTAGGAAGAGGATGCCGAAACTGTCCATTATCAGCTCGAAGGCTGAGTAGGTCCCGTCGAAGAGTATTCTGACACCGAGGTGCTCGAGGATATCCGTCTCGAGGAACACCGTGAGTGTGCCTAGAAACAGGACAAGGGTGCCCGCGAAGAGGAGCGCGTGAAAAAAACCTCTACCCCTCTCCAGAACTCTCTTCTGAGATAAGATCCTTATCAGACCCCTCCGCAGCTTTCTAAGGTCAAGCTCCTTCAACGCCCTGACCAGCTCGAATTTCCTCGAGATCCTCCAGAGGCCGTACAGGAAGATTAGCGCAAATGGTACGAGGATCGAATACATGACTACGGGGGTCCAGCTTGGGAGGAGGGGGAAGCTCTCTCTCACAACCAATGGTAACACCGTTTCACCAAATCAGGATAACTTTTTCATTTTTTCCTTCGTGAGAACAGGGTGAAGCTCCTTGGAGGCCGATGTGCTCGTTGTGGGAGCCGGTATCTTGGGACTGGCTACCGCTTATCACGTTTTGAGTAGGGATCCCGAGGTTAACGTACTCATCGTCGATAGGATGGGAGATGTGGGTCAGGGAGCTACAGCAAAGAGCGCTGCCGGCTTCAGGGCTGGACTCTTTACCTCCTCAACCAACAGGCTCCTATCCGACACATCCGTCGACTTCTACCTCTATGTCCAGAGGGAGGAGGATTACGACTTGGGGATGGAGCTAGTGGGCTACCTCATATTGAGGAGCAAGGAGCAGTTCGAGGAGATAGCCGACGTAGCCCACGCGCTGGAGAAGAAGGGGACCCTGAAGATCTACCGGAGGGCTGAACTGAAGAAGGTACTCGAGATGAACTACGAGTTCGACGGGGATGAGGAGGCCGAGATCCTAGGGGTGAAGAACGTAGACTACGGGCTGTTCGGTGTCAAATGCGGCTACATAGACGCTGACAAGCTTGCCTACTACTACAGAGACAAAATCAGAGAGATGGGAGGGAACTTCCAATTCAACACTAAGGTGGAGAGGATAATAGTAGAGCCCGAGATCAAGCTCGGCATCCCTAGGGAGCCTAGAGCCTGGCAGAAGGTGAGGTTCGCCGGCGTGGAGACGAACAAGGGGATAATGACCGCGAAGAAGCTCGTGATAGCTGCAGGCGGATGGACCCACCTCCTGCTCGATCCCCTAGGCATAGACTGCATTTCCAAGCCGAAGAAGAGGCAGATATTCACCTTCAGGCCCAGGACTGAAGCCCAGAAGGCTCTTCTGAACACGAAGGGGTTCAACGAGGAGGGCATACTCCCATTCACCTTCCTCCCGACCGGTCACTACATAAGGGCTGATAGGAGGGATGGAACCTTCTGGTTCGGTTTTTCGGACGAGATAAGGCCCTTCGCCCCAGACGAGGAGCCCGAGGAGAACTACTACTACGATAACATCTACCCGATAATGGTGAAGTACTTCCCGCAGTTAGAGGGAGCCAGGGTGGACAATATGTGGGCCGGCCTGTATATGCTGAACTCCGTCGATCACAATCCTGTGGTTTTCAGGAGATCAAACATGGTCGTGGCTACTGGAGCTAGTGGAAGCGGGATCCTCAAGGGAGATGCGATCGGCAGGATCGCTGCGGCTCTCCTATACGGGGAGACTTACGCCGATCTGTACGGCGGGGAGAAGATACCCACCAACAAGCTAGAAGTGGTTGGAAGATCCTTGGAAACGGAGAGCTTCGTCTTCTGATAATCCCTCACCCCTCTTTCATTAGAGAGCTCGCCAAAACTTCTATTGGTCGATCGTCCGTTCAACTATCTAAGCGTCCAAACTTTTAAGCTGAGCCGTCGGGCCCCCACGGAGGTGACTCCCTTGGTGGATATACTCGAAAGCCCCCCTGAGTTCAAGAAGCTCAGGCTGCCCGAGGAGGGCGAGAAGGTAACGGTTAAGAACGGCAAGCTGGTCGTCCCCGATGAGCCAATTATCGTGTATATAGAGGGCGATGGCATAGGTCCCCAGATCGTGAGTCAAGCCCGAGCCGTGATGGATGCGGCTATAGAGAAGGCTTACGGGGGTAAGAGGAGGATAGTCTGGTGGGAGGCTTACGCCGGAGAGAAGGCCATGGAGCTCTATGGCGAATTACTGCCCGAAGATACGGTGCTAGCGATAAGGTACACTGTCCTAGCCCTCAAGGGTCCCCTGACGACCCCCGTGGGCACCGGTTTCAGGAGCCTGAATGTAGCCCTGAGGAAAAAACTGGACCTATACGCCAACATAAGGCCGGTCCAGTACTTCGGCCAGCCCGCCCCTCACTGCCATGCGGATAAGGTGGACTTTGTGATATTCAGGGAGAACACCGAGGACCTTTATGCCGGTATAGAGTGGACTTACGACAGTCCAGAGGCCGAGAAGCTCAGGAACTTCTTGAAGGAAGAGCTGGGCGTGGAGATAAGGCGCGATGCCGGTATAGGGATAAAGCCCATCTCCATATTCGGAACCAAGAGGCTCATGAGGAAGGCGATGAGGTACGCGATAGAGAACGGGAGGGGCCCCGTCACCATCATGCATAAGGGCAATATAATGAAATACACGGAGGGCGCTTTCAGGAACTGGGCCTACGAAGTCGCTACAGAGGAGTTTAGAGAGTACGTGGTGACTGAGCAGGAGCTCTGGGAGCAGTATAATGGAGAGATGCCCGAGGGCAAGATACTGGTGAACGATAGGATAGCAGATAACATGCTCCAACAAATAATAACCAGACCTTGGGACTACGATATAATAGTAGCACCAAATGTCAACGGCGATTACATTAGTGACGAGGCCAATGCCCTAGTCGGCGGGATAGGAATGGCCGCCGGAATGAATGCCGGTGATTACATGGCCCTAGCCGAGCCGGTACATGGAACCGCTCCCAAATATGCTGGTAAGGATGTCGCGAATCCTACTGCCGAGATACTGAGCGGCTGCCTGCTTCTGGAGTACATGGGATGGAAGGAGGCCAGCGCTCTCATAAAGAATGCTATAAAGAAGGCTATAGCGGAGAAGAAGGTCACTCAGGACTTGGCTAGGCACATGCCCGGGGTCCAGCCGCTGAAGGCCAGCGAGTACACAAAGGTGCTAATAGATAACATAAGGGGCTCCTGAACAACTTCCCCCTTATCTTTTCGTATTGAAACGCTTTTTAAGGCATGCAAGTAGTTATAACCGATGAGGAAGCCTCTAACTATCATTCTACTGATCTCTTCCCTCTTCATAACGCTCATCCCAGTTAACGCTTGCATCCCCACGGGTGGGGTCATAGGCTCACTGTATGAGGGTAAACTGAAGCTAGACCTCATCTATCGGGCCTTCAAGGACATGGGTTTGAAGGCCGTTATATCTGAGGAGAGGATCCAAGGCCTCACGCTGAGCAGGGTAGAGGTGATGCTCGGGGATCTGGTCGGAAGGGGCAGGAAGGTACTGCATGGATACATCTACCAAGGTCACAAGAAATCACTGGTTCTAACTGAGACGGATGAGGGCCTCTCAGACTCCCCCCTCAAGTTAATGAAGCTGCTGCTCGTCTCGGCCGGTCTCGCCGAGTTAAACAAGTTCTCCAATCCCATTAAGAGTAGCGGTAACAGGATACCGCCTGCTGCCCTCGTGAAGTGGTTGAGGGAGGAGAAAGGGGTCGATGTGAAGCAGGAGACGCTCAGGTGCATAAGCGGAACCGTGGAGATCTGGGTGGAGGAGAGAGCTGTAGCAATCTTATCTAATGAGATAGACAGGAATCTCTCCTTCGGTGTGATCTCTAGGGCCCTAGGGGAGGTGGGTTTAGGTGCCGTCTGGCTCGATGCCACGGATCCTAAACAGGTAGCTAAGGTCCTGAACTATCCCGCGGTTATAGTCTTAGGAGGCCCTCTCAGCCCTGGATCCGGCTATGTAAGTGAGATTTATATGCCTAAGGACGATGCTATGAAACTCCTCCTCAGAATGAGGGAGGGTAGGAGGGGTGGCGTGATATCCGAGGATGAGCTCCCTATGGATAGGCCCCTGCTGGTGATAGCTGGAGTCGATAGGAACGACACGCGTGAAACCGCCCTGGCCTTCGCCTCCTCTGAGCTACCCTCTCGAATGAAGGAAGCCGTGCTCTCCCTTAAATATGAGAGGGAGAGAGGCTTATTCGAGCTTAGAGCTAGCAGTTCAGCCTCATGCGGATCTACGACTGGGAGGGATGTCACGGTAGCTGTTGGATACAACGACCTCCTCATCCTAATGAGGGAGGGCGCGCCCGACCCCTGCTATAGGCATGTGATCCAGTGGTATGAGCTTGACTTGGAAGATAAGGTACTCAGGATCGTGATAGACTTGGAGAGAAGCTCTAAAGTCTGCATACAGTGCTTAGCCGTCGTGGAAACGAGGATAAGTGCTGGACCTCTACCCGAGGGCGAGTGGACCGTCATAGTAGATGGATCATCGAGGAGGGTCGTGCTGGGATCATGAAGGGGTGCAAGGTTTGCGGTAGCGAGAGGATTAGCCAGTCCCTCTCCGTTTGCCTCGAATGCCTCAGGAAGAGACCAGGTTCTATAGAGATCGTGAGAGAGAGGAGAGAGAGGTGGAGAACCTCAACGGGCCTTCCACCCTATCCTCCGAGGGGAGGAAAGCTCAGATGCCCACTCTGTGTTAACGGCTGTGAGCTAGACGAGGGGGATAGGGGCTACTGCGGTACCGTGATCAACAGGAACGGGCTCAGGCCGCTGACAGGTAGCTGGAACTTGGCGATAGGCCTCTACTACTTGGATCCACTCCCCACCAACTGCGTCGCCACACCAGTATGTCCAGCGGCTACCTGCCGTGGATACCCGGAGTTCACCGATGTGTGCGGTCCGGAAATAGGAAGATACAATCTGGCAATCTTCTACGGGTCATGCAACCTAGATTGCTTCTTCTGTCAGAACGCAGAGCATAAGAGGATGGCGTCCATGGGAAGATCCCTCATGTCCCTGAGCTCCCTACTCAGGGAAGCCCTGAGGAATGATGTGACGTGCATATGCGCCTTCGGAGGGGATCCCAGCCCATGGACGCCACAACTCTTCTCACTCTACAGGAAGGTCAGGGATGCAGCGCCTAGCATCAAGAGGATGTGCTGGGAGACAAACGGGCTTCAAGATCCCGAGATATTCCTGAAGATGGCCGAGGCCTCCTTGGAGAGCGGGGGGATAGTAAAGGTGGACCTGAAGGCTTGGACTTCCGAGGTTTACGAGGCTCTCACTGGAGTGAGGGGAAGGGACAGGGTAGTAAGGAACTTGAGGGAAGCCTCAAAACTAGCTAAGATGAGGAACGATCCGCCTCTCATTGTGGTAAGCACTCTGATGGTTCCTTACTATATAGATCTGAGAGAGATAGAGAGTATAGCGGACTTTCTCTCGTCCCTCGATGCAGACATCCCCTATGTGCTCTTAGCCTTTCATCCAGAGCATCTAGCCAGAGATCTCCCACTCACCACCAGGGAGTTCGCTGAGGAGGCGGTCAAAGTGGCTGAGGAGTCCGGGCTGGAGGTCTACATCGGTAATGAGTGGCTCCTCTCCTGACCGCAATAAGAATATATTGGAATATCCCCACCCACTACCGATAACAATGAACAAGCTCCTCGTATCGGTACTGATAATCCTAGCGGCTCTATTCATCTTAGGACTCTATCTCTTATCAGAAATGACTGGAGGCACGTCATTCAAAGAGAGATATGCCTCCATAGACAAGCTAACGTTCTCTGTAGGTGAGGGGTCCATCCTGAAGCAGGAGCTGAGGATCCTCATGAGCTACGGCAATAGGAGTGTCGAGATCCAGAGAGTTAACAGGACGGTGAGGGTGGATGGGTTCTCGTGGCCCACCTACCACCTCTGCCCTGTCAACGAGACCGCCCAAGTTCCCTGTTATGATGCTCCATTCAGCCTGATAGCCATGCCCAAGGAGCTGCTGGGTGTCGACTCTATAGAACTCCCATTCAATGTAGGTAGGGGAAGAAATAGGATATCCCTCAAGTACGAGGGAATAACGAACATAGACATGCCTTGGGGACAACATCCGGTCGTGAACTACACGAATCAGACAGCTGGTTATCCCCAACCAAACATAAACACCACCACTAAATTCTACTTCGACACTACAGAGGGCTACATGGTGAGGATAGAAGTAGTCATAACGGATGGGAACACCACATCTACAGCGATATTCCAACTCATGGACGTACCGAAGCTCAACGGACCGCTCGAGGTTAATAAGCCGGAGAAGTGGAACTGGGGGAGCCCCGGTGGGTGAAATTTCCGGTATGTCCGTGGAAAACTGGCTCCAGTGAGATCACCGCTAACAATCCCACGAGGCTTGGCGTCAGGGAAGAACCCCTAACTATTTATTTATTGGGGTCGAGTCCAGTGCGAGGAAGTGAGCGTGATACCCGAGGCCATAGACCTGCTCTGTATCCCCGTACTGATGAATGAAGTTCCCCTCAGACCTCTAAGAGATGACGAGGCACGCAGGATAGCGGAAGTAGCCCTCAAGACCCTACCCACCCTTAGGGACATGAAGGTGATCGTCGTGACCTCACTCTACTACGTCAGTGATCTCTTCAGCAGACCCCTGCTCGATGAGATCCCGGTCAACTCGGTGGCCTTGGCCGGCCTACTTGAGAGGAGGGGTAAGGGAAGTAGGGTATACGCGTTCAACCCTTTCACCTCTAACGGGCTAATCCCCACACCAAACGGGCTGGACGACGGCAGCGGGAGACTCACATGGGCAGTTATTCCAGTAGTGGCCTTCGGCGACGGTTATGTGGACTTAGATGAGTACTTTCTCGAGCAAGGAAATGTAGAAGGGGGCATAGAGGAGTTAGAGCGGGTACTAGCTGAGATCTACTCACTCTCATACATTAGGGTATTCCCCCCGGTGATGACCGAGGACCTACTAGAGGAGATAACTTTACTTGAGGAGGATACCTATCAAGACTTGGGAAGGGTCTCCTCGGCCGGCTAGGCGAGTGGGTCTGAGCTAAGGAGATCCCTCTCAGCCCTTATCTTTTCCTCCTCATAGGATGTAAGATCATCCACATCGTCCCTGAGGAGCTTCCTCCTAGATAATAGCTCTCGTCTAACTAGGTCTGGATTAGGAGCTCCCCTCCCCCTACTGTTCAGGATCTCATCCACTCTAGGAGTGTCAATCCCCAACCTCTCGCATGCTTGAAGTAAGTCCCATTCCGACTCTCGGAGGGCGGACGCGAGAATAGAATGGGCCTCCCTGTAGGTGATTCCCCTCTCCCTGACCAGCCTCTCAGCCACATCTTGGGCGAGGGTAGACGGGATAATCACCTCCCTAAATCGGATCCTCCTCATCAGATCGGCCATCACCCTCACCGACTCGGAGGCCTCCTCCACCGGCTTGAGTATATGCGGATTGGCCTCCTGCAGGTCGAGGTCATAACCGCTGGGGATCCCCTTCACCACGGTGAGCAGGGAGACGAGGGAACCAATTATAGTCCCGGCCTTAGCTCTGATGAGCTCCAAAGTAACCGGATTCCGCTTCTGGGGCATTATGCTGCTGGTGGATGCATGCTCCTCAGGTATCTCCACCAGCGAGAACTGGGGGGTAGACCATACTATTAGGTCCTCGGCGACCCTGCTCAGAGTGGCCATTAGGCTGGCCACTATACCGACAGACAAGGTGGCAAAGGTCCTGCTTCCTGTGGCCGATATGGTGTTGCTTTCCACCCCAGAGAAGCCAAGGAGTTCCGCTAGCCTGCCCCTATCTAGGGGTACTGAGCTCCCAGCCGAGGGCCCCGAGCCCAAGGGACAGAGATCCACAATTTCCCTCAGTACATTCCATATGGCCCTGTAATGATGGAATATCTCGTTCTCTAGGTAAAGGAGATAGTGAGAAGCTAAAGTCGGCTGTGCTGGCTGCATATGGGTGAAAGCTGGGATCTTGACGAGGAGGTGCTTCTCAGCCGAGTCGAGGAGAGATCTCCTAAGCCTGTTCATCTCCCACAGAAGCCCTATGAGCCTCCACCTCAGGGCCAACCTCAGAGCCGTCGCCACCTGATCATTCCTGCTCTTCCCGTAAGCCAACCAACCCGCAATCTTTCCCTCCCTCTCGAGGAGCCAAGCCTCGAGGGCCTCGTGGACATCCTCGTACCTCTCGGATAGTATCTCTTCCTCCCTATCTAAGGCTTCCCTGAGCCGCTGTAGGAGGGAGGATGCCTCTTTCGGCAAGACTCCCCTCTCAATCAGGTGGAATACATGGGCGTATGCCGTGAGTACTACAGCCCTGAAGATGGCCCTATCGGATTTCAGCGATGAGATGAACCTAGTGAGCCAGTCCGGCTGGTCACCTAGCCCCGGCCTTCGATACACCCCTCCTCGCCGCCCTAGCCATCAGGGTGTGTAGCCCCCAAGCCTGTATGAATCCCCTAGCCTCCTCGTCGGTGGGGTACCAGCCCTCATCGTATCCGGCAACCTCCAAGCTGTAGGAGGCATACTCCGATCTCCTCCCTACCACAATTGCGCTTCCCTTATATAACTTCAACCTGACCTCGCCGGTGACGAACTCGTTCATCCTCTTGATCATCTCTTGGAGACTCTCCCTCAGGGGATCGCCCCACAGCCCCTCGTAAACCAAGTTGGTCCATTCCCTATCAGCCACCTCCTTAAACTGCAGCTCCCTTCTCGTCAGTATCAGCTTCTCCAAGTCCTTATGGGCCTTCAGGATTACTACGGCAGCGGGAGCCTCATATACCTCCCTGCTCTTGAACCCTATGATCCTGCTCTCCATGTGATCTATCCTCCCTATACCATGCTTCCCAGCCAAGGAGTTAAGCTCGGCTATGAGCTCGCTCAGACCAAGCTCCTCCCCATTGAGGGAAATGGGAAGTCCCTCCTCGAATCCCAGTGTCAAATACTCGGGGTACTCGGGGGCCTTCTCCGGCGAGACCGTCCACTCGAAAGCGTCTTCGGGCGGCTCGTTCCAAGGATCCTCGACCGGACCGCCTTCTATGCTCCTGCCCCAGAGGTTCTGATCTATCGAGTACTTGCTGTGGCTTTCCGGTATCCTCAATCCCCTAGACTTGGCGTATTCAATCTCCTGCTGCCTCGTCCAGCGCCATATCCTAGTGGGTGCCACGACCTTGAGATCAGGATTTAGGGCTCTTACTGTTATGTCGAACCTCACCTGATCGTTGCCCTTGGAGGTGCAACCGTGCGCGACCGCATCCGCACCTTCCTTCTTGGCTATCTCGACCAGCTTGGTAGATATCAGTGGCCTGGAGAGGGCGCTGGAGAGGGGATACTCTCCCTCGTACTTGGCATTGGCCCTTATGGCCGGGGCCACATAATCTTTGACGAACTCATTCACCAAGTTCAAGCCATAGTGCTTGATGGCGCCGGCCTCGTATGCCCTCATCTCAACGTCCTTCAAATCGGTTCCCTGCCCGATCTCAGCTGTGAACGTGACTACTTCGACCCCCTGCTCGGTGAACCACTTTATGGCGACCGTCGTATCTAAACCGCCTGAGTAGGCCAAAACCACCTTGGAGATGCTCTCATTCAAAGGAGGAATCTCCGGTAACGCACACTACTCACCTTAGGGGTCGAATCTCAGCCTGATTATAAAGTTACCTGTGGGAAGCTATGAGAACATTCGACACGGAGGATCAGATATCTCATGTTTTGGTGCCGACAGGGCCGGATAGGAGCCACTTCCATAGAGGAATCAGTTCAATTCTCCTACCGCCCCACTCCTCTACACCCTCCTCTTCTCCCGTTATCACCTTCAGATTCTTACAACCGAGAGCCGTTGAAGCAGTAGAGAGAGCTGTGAATTCCCTCCTTCTAACATCGTGGTCAAGTGAGGCTGAGACCTGTATCAACTCTCTGATCTCTCCACCCTCTTTCACAACGAAGTCCACCTCCTTTCCCCGGGATTCCCAGTAATACACCTCCATGAGAGGTCTCCAGTAATACTTCCTCCTCAAGAGTTCCACCGCCACCAAGTTCTCCATCCTGAACCCGTCATCCTTCACGCCATATATGGTAGGGAATCCATTGTCCATGAGGTAGAGCTTAGGAATGGTCCTCATGGATTCTATATCGCTGGCCTCCAGCTTCCTGATGGGTAGAACGAATCCTACATCTTCTAGATAGGAGAAATACTCGTAAACCTTGTTGACGCTTATTCTGGCACCCATGGACAGAAGCATCGTATGAAGCCTTCTCACAGAGGATTTTCTGGCGAAGTTCCTGACTGTTGCCCTTATTAGCGCCCTCAAAGCACCCAACTTTTCTATCCCGTATCTCTCGACTAGATCCCGGTAGATCACGAGATCTAAGTATTCTTGGAGGGTTCTCACCTTCAGGATCTCGTCGTACATCACCAGCTCCGGAAAGCCCCCATACACCAAGTACTCCCTCAAGTAACTTCTTACAGCACCTCTATCGTCCTCTGTGAGTACTTGAGGGATGGAGAACCCCTTAAACAGGAGAAACTCCCTGAAGGAGAGGGGAAAGAGCTTCTGCGTCAGGCTCCTCCCCCTGAGGGTTGAAGCCAGTTCGTAGCTGAGCAATCTGGATGAGGAGCCCGTAACAAATATGTGGACGGACCTTCTCTCTAGGAGTCTCCTTACGAACCTCTCCCAACCCGGAACTACTTGGACTTCGTCTAGGAAGAGGTACATCTCACGACTGTGGGGATTTCTCGAGGCATATACCTCCACTAAGTACGAGAGGTCCTTGCTAGTAATCCCCTCAAGTCTATTATCCTCTAAATTTACATAGAGCAATTCTTCAAAGTTTTTTCCAGAATTCAAGTACTCCCCCATCGTCTGGTAGAGCAAGAACGTCTTTCCCGCTCTTCTTAAACCTGTTACGACTACTGCTCTTCCTCTGGGCCTAGGTAGGGAGACCTCCCTCCTCTTCAAGTCGGGAATTCCCAGTCTTAGGAACTCCTCTACCACCTCCTCTAGGGACGCCCTTATGCCCATATGTATCAGTAGTATATGACAAATTCCATAAATATATATTACTAGACTGAGAAACTTAGGTAACGCGCATGGTATCAGGCTAGCTCGCACCGAGCGTGAGTGATGGTATGAGCCCTCCTTCATATGATGACATAGCTCGACGAATGGCAGTCGCTCATGGCGATTTATCGTTAATCAATATCGGATAACGAATATAAGTTAACAGAAGCCAATTCATCTGATGCCCCCATGCGCACCAAGCTCATAACCGCAACAGCTGTTGTGCTGGTCCTAGTAATCACCTCTCTCCTCATGCTGGAGAGTGGGCCCGTCAGGGTCAGGATAACCACTACTACCAGCCTCTACGCCACAGGACTCCTCGACTATCTTGGAGATCAATTCAGGAAGGATCACCCCAACGTCGAACTTGACTTCATAGCAGTAGGAAGCGGTGAGGCCTTGAGGAGGGCGAAGCAGGGTGATGCGTGTATGGTCCTCGTGCATGCTCCCAGCTTAGAGAAGAGGTACATGGAGGAGGGGGCCATGGCTGAGGGACATATCTTCGCATATAATTACTTCATCATAGCCGGCCCTCCATCGGATCCAGCCAAAGTGAGGGAGGCTAAGTCGCCGATAGATGCCTTCAAGAGGATATATGAGGCCGGAGAGAGAGGAGAAACAAGCTTCGCCAGCAGAGGAGATAACTCCGGCACCCATGTCAAAGAGCTGAGCGTATGGAGAGCTGCTGGATTGGATCCCAAAGGAAGACCTTGGTACATGGAAACTGGGAGCGGGATGGGCGCGACCCTACTGGTGGCGAACGAGAAGGGAGCATATGTGCTCTCAGACATAGGCACATTCCTCAAATACAGCAAGGACGGTAAAGTTCCCGACTTGTTCATCCTGTTCGAGGGTGGCGACGAGCTCCTCAACATATACAGCGTTTACCTCGTGCCCTCCTGTGCTGGGGAAGAGGCCAAGTATGCTAGGGCCTTCACTGATTTCGTGGTGAGGGATGCCCAAGATCTGATTGCTCGCTACGGTATCTCCAAGTACGGGCAGCCCCTCTTCTATCCCGCAAAGGATAAGTTGGATTGGCTCAGGGAGAGGTGGCAGGCGCTGGCTGAAGGGTGATCCGGTGAGGGAGGTCTTGGAGATCGTAGTCAGGAGCTTGGTGGTGTCGGGAACGGCGACACTACTGGCCTCCACTTGGAGTATCGTCCTAGCTTACCTGCTTGTGCGATCTCCCAAGGCCTCCCGACCAATCATTCCCCTTCTAGAGGGCATGGTGGGCGTGCCCACCGTTCTGATAGGGCTCCTCCTCTATCTACTCCTCAGCAGGCAGGGCCCTCTCGGTGTACTGAGGCTACTCTACTCCCCCCAAGCCATAGTGATTGGGCAGGCCATCCTGATAACCCCTCTAATAACGTCAGTCGCCTACAGGGTCCTCACCCACTCTTGGGACATGTACGGGGAGCTGGCCCTCTCCTTGGGCGCTGCTGAGGGTCAGGCGGCCAAGATAGTGATATCAGAGTCCCTCTCAGGGGTAGCTGCTGCCGTGGTGATGGGCTTCTCTAGGGCTCTGGGGGAACTGGGCGTCGCCTTGATGGTGGGAGGTAACATAAGGGGTTACACGAGGGTCATGACCACCGCCATAGCGCTCGAGGTGTCCAAGGGGGAGTTTGAGCTGGCCGTGTCGCTGGGCATCATCCTGCTGCTCATACTGACCATGATCTCCCTCACCCTCAGGTTCTTGGGGAGGCTCAGAGAATGAACGGGATAGAGTTGAGGGAAGTCTGGTTCAGGTACCCAAGATCTAAGGAGTGGGCTCTGAGGGGGGTGAGCTTGGAGATCAGGCGGGGTGAAGTGCTCGCCTTGGTGGGTCCCAATGGTTCCGGGAAGACCACCATCCTGAAGTTAGCTGGGGGTCTCTACAGGCCCTCGAGGGGAGAGGTCACGTTCTGGGGATCGAATATATGGGAGGTGAATGGATCCAAGAGGCTTGAGCTAAGGAGGACGGTGGTTTATGTTCACGAGAAGCCTATCCTCCTGAGGGGAACGGCCTTGGATAATGTGACCTTTGCCCCTCTGCTGAGGGGCGTGCCTAGGGAGGAGGCGATCAAGATTGCGGAAGAGCTGCTCAGTGATACGAGCTCGGCCTACCTATCTCGGAAGGATAGGAGAGAGATGTCTGCAGGGGAAGCGCAGGTGGTGTCGATCCTCAGAGCAGTGGCTGCTGGCCCAAAAATACTTCTACTGGATGAACCTACGGCTCATCTTGACAGGGAGAAGAGGGTTATCCTGACGAACCTCATAGGAAAGTTGAGATCGGAGGGTATGGGGATAGTCATTGCCACTCATGACCACTTGCTAGCCCTGAGGACGGCGGACAGAGTTGTGATCGTTGAAAATGGAGTGGTAGGGTCCATAGGTAGACCTTCAGAGATCCTAGACTGCTGTTAGGGTATATCAAGCAAGAATGGATCATACGATTTTTGAGAAGCCATAGGACCCTCATTCTATCGGCAAGATCCTTCGACTTGGGTTTGAGTGCTTCAGCGAAACATACATAAATAAATAGTAAGTAATTACACAATAAAAAGTTGGTGGGTATGGGGACCTTAACCGTCGTGATACCCGATGATCTGCTCCGGAGGTTAAGGAAGCATCTTAAGGAGAGAGGGGCCGGAAGAGGAGCGCTGTCAAAGTTCGTCTCATCGGCTATAGAGAGGGCTCTACTAGAATCTGAGTTTAAACGAGTATTCATAGCTGAAGTGGGGGGAAAAGAAGTAGCTAGGGCACTTTCCCTCGAAGAACTCGCTGAGATTCTAAAATCCAAGGGTATTGATCCCAGTACCGTTACGGTGAGGGCCCTACCTCCCCCTAAGCCCTTAGCTCGGGCAGGTGCTAGGGTACTTGAGCGTGGTTGATCAAATCCCCTACATTAGAGTCAAATTCTACAATCCTCTCAGCGGGAAGGTATATCCTGAGTTGGGGGAGGAGTGGGGTGTTCTAGATACGGGATATGAGGGCTTCGCTCTGGTACCAAGCGAGGTTCTCCACAAGCTAGGTATAAGACCTTCTACCGAGAGGCACTTGGTCCTGCCGGATGGCAGAGTTATCAAATCTATGGGAGGTTATTCCACGCTTATCTCAGGTGATTACAAGGTTGACGGACTGCTAGAAAGTTATGAGGGGTTAAACGAGATCATAATAGGTGGAGAAGCTTTAGAAAGAGCCAGAGTGGAGATAGATTACTGCATTAAGTCCGTAACAGTGATTAAGTGCTGATTCTCCGCTTCACTTCAAAATACTTCATCTTCAGCGGATACCATCAGGAAAGTTCAATCCCTCTTTGAATCACTTTCTCTGGCGCTTCAGGAGCGCTATACACGTACCTGATTCTAAAGAGCTCCGCTAGATCCCTGTTAAGGGCACCGACATCCTCCTTGGACAGCCTATCCATGTGGTACTTTCCTAGGGCGGAGGTGAGCATCTTGATCTCGTTCTCCACGCTCTTCAAGTAGTTCACCACGCCCTTGGTGCAGCCCTCTCCCCTTACTCCCCACCTCAGGGCTATCTTACCCAGTTCCCTCAGCAACGGATTCCTGAAGAGCTCCCTCCTAATGAAAGTGGGAGCGAGGGGTATGCTGCCCATGCAGGCGTATACCAAGGGCCTCCCGAACGCCACCGCGCTGGCTCCCAGTGCTAGGGATTTGACCACGTGGGAGCCGTCATACAACCTGCCCGATATTATGAGGCTGGTCCTTATCTCCCTATCTCTAGCCCTCGTGATGGCCCCTAGGCAGGCCACGGTGGGGAGGCCCAAGTCCCTCATGCCAGCAATGGGGCTCATCCCAGTTCCTCCCTCCTTACCATCTATCGTTATTGCGTCCACCCCCTCCCTGCTCGCTATCTCTATCACCCTATCCAAGTCCCTGTAAGGTCCCGTCTTCAGGAACACCTTCACGCGGGGGAAGTTGTTCTTGATTAGCCTGATCTGACTGGCCAGTATGTCCTCGGTAAATGTTCCAGGTGCTGAATGCCTCTCGTAGTAGTCCTTGACCACCTTCTCCGGGTCCTCCGGTATGTAGTAGTGATCCTTTATTCTCAGGGCCACCTCCCTGCTGACTAGCACCTCCCCGCCTAAGCCGGGCTTGGCGCCCTGTCCCGCCTTGATCTCGAAGGCTATCAACCCCTCCTCCACGTATCGATCGAAGTCCGGATCCGTGTAGACCTTCTCCCAGAGCTTCAGATTCTCATCCTCGACGCTCTGCTGTATGACGAGCCCCCCGTACCCGTCTTTCAGGTTCTCCAAGTAGGCCAAGGCCCTCTCCTTGAATGATGGCTGTTTGGTGAGCCTCTCATCGTATCCCCTGATGGCGGCTATGTTCTCCCCAAGCGAGTAGACGACGCCCATCTCGGCGCATCCCCTAGCTATCTTGGGACCTATCAGGTTGGCGATGTGCGTGCCCCCCATGGCCGCGCAGACGACGGGCATCCTCACCCTGAACCCGCCTACAGAGGTTTCTGAGCTCACATCTGTGTAGAGGGGCTCCCTGAGGAGCTCAATCCCCTTTTCAAGCCTCTCAGGCGTGAACTGGGGCGGAAGCAAGACTATGTCATCTAGAAGGAGGAACCTCCTCGGCCTCGTATAGACGTCAGCTCCGAAGACGTTGTAACCGAACTCGTCCTTGGGAGGATAGACAGCTTGCTCACCCAGCTTGGCCCTCCTAAATATCTCGTCTATCGGGTAGTCGGTCATGGCGAGTGCACCCCCGGTATCTTGGGAGCCGGTCTGGCGAGGTGCACGGACGGGAGATCGCAGATGTATTTCACCAATCTCTCCATTCCTATACCGAATCCCGCCGTCGGCTTTCCGTGATCGCGGAGGAACTGGAGGTACCAGCGATAGAGCTCGGGGTTCTCGTTGGTCTCCCTCATCCTGGCGAAGACTCTCGACACCTCGTACTCCCTCGCCGCGCCTGAGGAGAGCTCCCCGTGACCTTCTGGAGCGAGCAGGTCGAAGTCCATCAGTATGCCCGGTTTGTCAGGGTATTCACGGTCGTAGAAACCTCTCGCCCCCCTCGGATAGTCGTGGATGAAGAAGGGCTGGTCGTGTATCTTTGACAAGTACCACTCCCACTCCCAGGGAATCTCGGCCTTGAAACTAAGCCTATCCTGCGGTCTCTTGACGTCAAACCTGCTCTCCAGCTCTTTGAGGACCTTATCATCCTTAGCATGCTTCATCAGAAGCTCTACCGCTTCTCTATGGGTCATCCTCTTCAAGGGGAGCTTCACATCTGGTAGGCTCTCCCTCTCAGAGCCGAAGAACTCCCATATCTTTCGGAGGCGGTCCTCGTACCTCTTCATCTCATCGATAACGTGCTTGAGCAGCCTCTCTGCTATCTTCATCACTTGGAAGTGATCCGCATCCCTGACCTCCAAGTCTATCTGGACGAACTCCACGAGGTGGCGCCCGGTCTTGGCGGCATCTATCGGTTCATGCCTCAGGTTTGGGTAGAAGAAGTAAATCTTACCCTCCTCCATTGCCGCGGCCAGGAGCTGCTTATATAGGATACCGCTCCTCATTAACCTGTACTCCCTGCCGTAGTAGGGGATCCGGAACTCGAACGCGCCTCTCGTGCCGGGATCCGTTACTGGACCAACCATTATGGGATCGAACTCCACAAAGCCCTCTCCATCCAAGAAGTCCCTCACGGCCTTGGCTATGAGGTGCCTGAACCGGTAGACTTCCTGCATGACGGGATGGCTCACTATCCTGAATATGTCCTCAGCGAAAGCTTGGGGTTCGAGGGGCAGCTCGAGCTTCTGAGACGTGCTCATCCCGCCGTCATCCCGGCCGACAATAAAAAAATTACTATCAGTATGACTTTCACTAGTGAAATAATAGGTATAAAAGACTATAAACTCACAGTTATCAGGTATAATATCCAATTAAATACGATACAATGGGGTCGAACTGACTTTATAAAGGGAGCTTTCGATATACCGCTATACTAATATAGGTATAGGGCTATAGAGAGAAATCGGATGATGGGTAAAGTAATCTCGGTTAGGGAGGACACCTACAGGAGGCTCAAATCTCTCAAGGAGAGAATGAGGGCTAAAAGCCTAGGTGAGACCATAGACAGGCTTATAGACGAATATCTGAAGAGGAAGAGGGAAAGACTGAAGGATCTCGTCAGGAGCTCGAGACTGAGTGAAGAAGAGGCCGATAAAGTTGAGGAGATCGTCAAAGAGGTCGAGTCACGTGAGTGGTGGTAACGTCGTTTTGGACACATCCTTCCTGATCGAACTGCTGGACAGAGGCCGGGAAGAACTCGTTGATCTGATCGCTGAGTATGAGAGGATAATGATCCCTGGGTAGTGGCCTACGAATACCTCTTCGGCCACTATCTGGCTAGAGGATCTGATGCAGCAATGGGTAGGAAGGATCTACTTCACGAAATTGGGATGATCGTGGAACCAGACCAGGACATCCTGGTCAGGGCCTTAGAACTTGATACCAAGCTGAGGAGGAAGGGGAGACCGATACCCTTCAGCGACATATTGGTGGCCGCCACCGCGTCCGTTTCAGGATCGGATCTAGCCACCATGGATAGGAAGCACTTCAACGGACTCGGGATCAGGTTGATCCCCTGACGATCTCCTGAACTGTCTCGAGACCAAGCTTAAGGATGTTATCAGAGGCCTAGTTCTCTGAAGGGTCTCATGCCCCATGATTCAGGAGTCACCACGTAGATGGTCAGCAGCTGCAACAGGCTAGCTATCAATATAAGCAGGAAAGCCCTGACCCAACTTGTGTCGTACCAGTACTTAGCGACCAGCGTCCACACCAACAGGACTGAGGCTACTCCGAAGAGGGACGGTAGCGGCAGTGGATGAATCGTGACCACTCTCACGACGGTGAGGTAGGCGAGGCCAGACAGGAAGTTTCCCGTGACTACAAGGCCCATCAGGGAGAAGAAACCTTTCCTCTCTTCCATGACGAATATCTGAGCAACCCAGAAGTAGAAAGCTTGGGCGGCTATGGATAAGAGAGCGGCGAGGATAAAACCCAGCATCCCGGAGAAGGCTCCGCCTACGGCATGATGAACCATTCCCAGTCACCATGGTAGAGCCCATACCGCCCATTTAAGGTCAGAGGGCGCCCGCACGGCGTCTACCACTCACTCCAAGTAGGTGAACCCTCTCAGGAAAACTTTAGTAGTTTGACGAAAACACAAATACCTATGGGACATCTGGAGCAAATCGAGGAGATACTGAGGGAGGAAGGGATCAACTACAGAAGGGTGGAGCAGGCCATCATATCATCCTTCCGGGAGGGCGAGGTCTCCTACAACATCATCGTTCTGGCCGATGAGGACATGACTGTGATCGTGGGGAGGACCGATCCACCCCTCATCCCTACGGCCGAAATGGCCAAGGTGCTGCTGGAAGAGAATTTCAAGATGAACTTCGCTTCCTACCAGCTGAGCGAAGATAATGAGGTCATAGTAACGTCCTTCTTGAGAAGCGAGTGCATAGGGGTGTCCTTCAAGAGGAACTTCTACATAACGCTCACGTTCTTACGGAAACTGGGTGAGAACCTTGCTTCTTGACGAGATAGAGTCCATGCTCAGAGAAGCGGGCCTGACTCCCCTCAGGGAGGAGGGCATGCTCGTGCTCATGATAGGGGAGGAAGGGAAGGATGTGGTCATCTACATAGTTGCTGAGGAGGAAAGGGGCGTCGCTTACGTCCTGGCCACCGCTTACCCACCCCTGAAGGCGGAGGGAAGGGAGCTAGATCTCATGAGGACCTCTTGGGATCTCGTGGACAAGGGAATACCGTGCAAGGTCGCTGTGGACAGGGGCTCTGCGGTGGTGGAGATGGACCTAGACAGGTGCCACCTGAAGAAGGACTATCTCCTCGAGAGTATATACTACGTGGCGGAGAGCATGCTAACCCTCTTGGAAAGGATGACCCATGTTGGTGAAGGTTCGAGTGATACCAAGGGCTAAGAGGGAAGAGGTCACCCTCGAAGGCGACTTCCTAGTGGTTAAGGTCAGGGAGCCTCCCGAGAGGGGGAGGGCCAATAAAAAGGTAGTGGAGCTTCTGGCCAAGCATTTTGGCGTGCCCAAGTCGCACGTGGAGATAGTGAAGGGTCGCAGGTCTAGAGAGAAGCTGGTGAAGGTGGGCGAGTGAATGAATGCCCTCGTGGAAGCAGCCTTGGCGGGTTTAGCTCCTTCGCGTAAGAGGAAGTACAGGCTCGTTTTTACCTCCTTCTTGGAGATGGTACCATTAGAGGAAGCTAAACCGATTCATGTGAGGATATGGGCCTCTAAGAGGGAAGAAGAGGTGAGCAGACGCACCTTAAAGCAGCAGCTTTACATGCTCAGCAGGCTCTTCAAGGTGGCGGGGAGAAAGGACTTGAGCGAGGAGGCCAGGGCCCTCGCGAAGGAGATAAGGGTCCCCCCTCCCCTTCCTAAGGTCAATGAGGACCTTCTGAAGACTTACGAGGAAATAGACGGTATACTCTCGACGGCAAAACCCCTCCAGAGGGCGGCAATAATGATGCTCGCAGAGACTGGCATGAGAGTGGGCGAACTGGTCTCGTTAAGATGGGAGGATGTGGACCTAAACGGGAAGAGGGCTAGGGTGAGGGGGAAGGGAGGAAAGTTAAGATACGTCTACTTCACCGAGCGCACCGCTGAACTGCTGAGGGAGCTACCTAGGAATGGGAACGGAAAAATCTTCCCTGTGACGGACCGCACCATCAGGAGGTGGGTTTCCGAGCTGCTGAAGACCCATCCCCACGCTGTGAGGCACGCCTTCGCGGTCTGGTTCCTCTCCAAGGGAGGGAATCCCCGAGTATTACAGCGCATCTTGGGACACAGCAGCCTTCGAACCACCGAGATATATTTGGATCTGGCCCAGAGCCTCGTGGAGAGGGAGTACAGGAAGGTAGCTGGGAGGGGATGAGGATTCCCACGGTTTTTAAGGTCTACTCTCCAAACGGCGTATGAGTAAATCCCCTGTACTCGCTCTGATACTCGCGCTAGCTCTCCTATTACCAGTTCTACCGGTCCACGCCCAACCCATGGGCAAATACCGGTATTACGTAGACGTAAAGGGACCCGGAAACTACGAGCTAGCGGTGGATATAGTGAATCACGGTTTCCCGTCCAATGGGACCCTGAACCCCCTCTCCGTCGAGGTGATCGCCCCGGATGGATCTCCCTTACCCATATCGACGTCTTTCGAGAAGGAGACCGTGATAAAGTGGGAACTCGAGCACAAAAATGCTGCCTCCTTCATCGTGAACGATGAACTCTGTTTCTTTGCCACAGGACCAGATCCCTCCATCAAGGTTATGGTTGACAGGTCTGCCCTCGACGATGCGATGGGATTCGCTTTCTCGGCCAAGGGCAGGTTCAGAGTGGCGTTGAGGGATGCCTCCCTCATGAGGGTCGTCTCCGAGACTGAGGTTTCCTCAGATGGCTACACCGATGTATTCTTGGGGTATTCCCGCTCCTTACTGGAGAGAGATAGACCCTACGCCTTCTTCATATTGCCCGGCCCCGAGCTAGCTTGCATGTCAGATCTCAAGCTGGTATCGGGGAATCTCCTGATCAGGTGGAGAGCTGACTCTCCCGGGGAATACGTGATCACCTTAGACAAACCTCCGGCCAATTCCAAGAGGATAGAGATAACCTCAGCGAAGAGGGTAGAGCCCAAGAGGGTGGAAGCATTCGTAGTAGTGCCGTCCTTCCCGAGTAACTTAAGCGGAGTGGTCGATCTATCTGTGGAGGTGTCGGGCAACCTCTCACCCGTCACGAGGGTGCAGGCCAGGCTCGACTATGAGGGGCAGTATAACTGGACCGATGATAAGGGCGTGCTGATAGATTTCAAGCCCTCAGGCGGATCGTGGAGGGCCAAATGGGACACTCTAACCACTTGGGACGGGAGACACGTGATGGTGATAAGGGCATATGACTCCAACGGCGGGTACGCGGAGTTCAGGAAGCTCATCTGGGTCGAGAACATCAGGAACGGGACTAGACTCTTCCCTGATAGGAACGCATTCTCATTCATCGTTCTAGGAGATAACAGACCGTCCGGAGGTGCGAAACAGCCGGAGGTTTACAGGCAACTGTTAGAGTACATTATCGAGGAGAACGCGGATTTTTACGCTAACGTGGGCGATATAGTCTACAGCGGAGAGCTCAGGGAGTATGAGGACTTCGTGAGGATCACCAGCGCGATAAGGATGCCCCTCTTCATAGCTGAGGGCAACCACGAGAACCAGATCGGGAAGATCGCTCAGAGGAACTTCATGTCATTCTTCGGCAAGCTCTTCTACTCCTTCGATTACGGGAACTCCCACTTCGTCTTCCTGAACGCCAATGTGCCCGGCTTCAGGTACTCGATGAGTGACGAGCAGATAGAGTGGTTCGCGAAGGACTTAGATGCTACGGAGGCGGAGCACGTCTTCATCTTCATACACCAACCCATCTATCCCTATGCCCACGGGATCGAGGACAAGTCAGTTCTCGAGAGGCTCAGAGCAGTGTTGAGACTCCATAAAGACAAGATAGATGCCATATTCCAGGGCCACGAGCACATGTACTACAGCGGTGAGAATGAGAGCATCAAGACCTTCATCTTGGGAGGTGGGGGCGCCGAGCTGGATAACCAGTATCCCAAGGAATACCTCTTCTTCCACTATATGGTGGTGAGAGTGAACGGAGGCGATGTGAGCTACCAGCTGGTCAAGCCTCCTGTGCTGGAGGTCAACGATCTACCCGATGTGGTAGATACGCCCTCGCTCGAGGTGAGGGGTAGGGCCCAGCCCTTCGCCTTGGTAAAGGTTAATGGCCAAGAGGTCAGGCCATCGAACATCGGGACCTTCTCTTCAACAATCAGCCTTACTCCAGGGGAGAACGATGTCATAGTGGAGGCCCTGTACAACAGCACGAGGTTGGAGAGGAGGTTCAAGGTGACCTATCTCCCTCACGCCCAGATTCTACTTCCGGATGAACTGGAGGGGAACACAGGGGTATCGATACGAGTGACATGCCGTGGAGGGCCTGCTACCGGTCTTTTAGTCTTCAACGGGACCGTATATGAGCTTGAGAATGGCGAGACTAGACTGAAGGTTCCTGATATCGGTGAAGAGATTCAGGTCAAGGTAGCCGCCTACGCCGAGGGCTGCTTCCCGTCAGAGACGTACACTTCCGTTAGACCGAAGCCTCCATTCATATTAATCGGTGGCGTGGTGGCACTAGCGATTCTAATCGCGGCTATCCTCCTATACAGGAGGAGGTTTTCAGCGCGACGATGAACTTGGATACCGATCTCCCCTCACTTTTTGGTACCTTTAGATATCATCCCATAAGCACGATTAGCTGTGGTTATCCAGAAGGTCTTTGGCGTATAACGGCGAGCTATTATAAATGGAACCCTAGAAGGAGGTTGATGATGAAGAGAGCGATCATACTACTTCTGCTGTCGATGCTCTGTCTGTATATCCTCTCTACCTCCGCTTCCGGGTTCGAGGCCCCGATCTATGGGGGAGGGACCTTCAAGCTCTCCGATTACAGGGGAAAGATCGTCGTTCTCATATTCAGTCAGCCCACCTGCTCTCACTGCAAGAAGTTCATACCCTTGCTTGCCGATGCTTGGAGGACCGACCCCGAACTCTCCAGTGGTCGTTACGTCGCGGCCGTCGCCATGTATTCACCCTCTAATCCTCAGGCTGTACTGCCAGCCTTCAGGAGCTATAATCCTCCGTCCAGTTGGATCCTCCTGAAGGTCTCGTGGTCCCATTTCCTCTACTTCGGCATCCAGTACACAGCCACGGTGGTGATAATAGACCCATCTGGCAACCTATTCGCCAAGATAGAACCTGAAGACGTCCCTTATATCCCTGATATGGTCTCATTCACCGTTGAGAAGGTCAAGGAGGCCTATCACCGACCGGTAGATCTAGAGGTGGACATCCCGGGCAGGGTGGGAGTGGGAGAGCCCCTGGTAGTTAGCGGGACCGCCTTCGGAGTGAACGGCGTCAGGATAGTCTTGGTTTCTCCTGATGGGGTTGAGGAGGAATACTCAGCCACGGTCTCGTCAGGACACTTCCAGATATCCCTTACCCTTGCGGAGCTTGGGGAGTGGATCGTGAGGGTGATCGCTGGCTCCGCCGTCGAGGAGCGCAAGGTCAGAGCCGAGGTGTCATCTAGTGTACATTTCAGAGTCCTCTACGGAGAGCATGACCGTGAGGCAGCCTCGATTCTAGGTATGGAGACTATGAGATCCGGGGATGAACTGCCAGACGGCGACCTCATAATCCTCGGCGGCCCCAAGGCCAATGAGCTAACGGCTCAACTCAATGAGGAACTGGGAATAGTGGTGGACATCAGCGGGTCGAGAGGGATCATCAAGGCGAGAGACCGCGTGTGGAGGTTTCAAGTGGAGTACGGCCGCTCAGACTACGCCCTGATCGCATCCCTTGAGAGATATGGGAGGAGGATAGTGCTGGGAGAGGGCCTCACTAGGTTCGGAACCCGGGCGGCGGCGATCAAGATAGCAGATGGAGAAATCGACGGAGTCATCATAGTTAGGTGGGTGGACGATAACGGGAACGGAGAAGTGGATCCGGAGGAGGTCGAGGTCATCTTCAGGGGATCATGGCCTTGACACGTACCTGTTGCCCTTCAAGTAGAACCTAAAGGGTAGGTCCGCGTGCCTGCCAGCGTAGTCCACCCCCACCCTCTTCGTGGCCACTATCTCCCGCTCGTCTACCCACCTGTACTCCTCGAAGTAGAGAGGTCCGTCCCCGACGCTCAGGCCGTTCATATTTAGGGTAATACCCAGTGCCTTGGTGAGCTTCCCAGGGCCAGAACACAAGTTCCTCACATCATCAGTTCCCCTGTTCCCCTTCATGAGATCCACGCCCTCCACGGGCTCCAACGCCCTTATGAGGACGGCTGTGGGCTCTTCGGGTGGCGCAGTTGTTACATTCAACATAGCGTAGCCGTGAACTGGGTAGATGTAGAACAGGCCGCATCCCTCGTATAGAGGCCGCATCCTAGGCGTCCTCTTTCCACCGAAACCGTGAGAGGCCCTGTCGTTTCTCCCCAGATAGGCCTCGGTCTCCACCACAACTCCAGATATCCTGTCCCCATCAAGTTCCCTGACGAGCAGCTTTCCCAAAAGATCCTTGGCCACGATCACGGGATCCCGGCAGAAGAAACTCGTCTTGAGGCGCAAGGTTCAACCCCTACTTACGAGGTAGCTGAGATTCAGCGTATAAGTTAGTACCATATCTCCCACAGTAGGCAGGGATACATTGGGCCTGTAGACCTTCACCGTCTTCCCCCTATATCTGTCACTGCCAACCGTAATGAGGAAACGCTCTATCATCTTAGGTAGGACATCCCTCCAGAGATAGGCCTTGTCGATCCCTAGGACATGGGAGATCTCACTCAATGTCAGGCCTTCCTTGGACTCCCTCTGTAGGAGGGACTTAACCAGCTTTCTCCTGTCGAAGATCTTAGACCTCAGACCCAGCAGCTCTGAGAGCAGTATCACGACCTTCTTCTCATCTAGTCCATAGAGCCTATCTATCGCCTCCTTGGCTGTGAGGGCATTCAGAACTTTTATCTCCACAGGAGAAAGCTGATCCACGTAAAAGAGGTCTCTCTTGCTCAGGGGTGGAGCAATGCCCATCACAGCGAGGGCTTTGAGGGCCCTTACCATCTCCGGCAGGTGATCTAACTGGCTCAGAAAGTGAAGGGCCTTCACGAAGGATTCATATCTCCTCTCCAGTTCCAGCCCCTCTGAGATCGCTGAAAATGCTGCAGCCAGTTCTATACCTGAGATCGCAGGATCTGACCACACACGAGGGTTGAGGTAGAATATCCCAGCAACTATCAGATCCTCCCTTAAACACATTAAGGGGTTCCTGTAGAGGTATAGAGCGAGAGCCGCTAGTTTCGAGGCCGTGAGCAGGGTCTCCCTATCCCCCTCCCATTTAATCTTGACGGATTTTCCGAGAGTACCGATCTTCACTTCTCCATTATTCAGAAACTTCAGATTAATGATCCAACCATTTATTGGTTCAGAGCTGAGGGTAACGCCCAAGCCGAAGCTGAATGCGGTCTCCTCATTTTGATCTTTGGTCAACACATTCCAATTCTCACCTAGCCTCTCCGCCAATATCGAGGAGACCGGCTTCAATGGCTCAGCCTCATTGTCGGAGAATTCCCTTACTATGTACGCCGAGATGTAAAATGCATCATCAATCTCTTCCCTATTCCCCCTATGGGTCATCCTAAAATGGAAGCAGCCCTCACCTCCATAAACATTGTGCTCCGACATTTTTTTCAATTATAACCGAAAGAAGAGAAAACCGATAGATAAGAAAATATGTGAAGGAGAAGTTACTTTACAGGGGGATTGGGCGGAGCTATTGGCCCGATCATCATATTCACCAACCTCCTTCCTTCTTTACTACCTACGTAGACCAAGCCTATATGGCCTGTATCTGCTCATTTTATTTAGTAGACTGATGAGAACACTCATTACTGGTATAATAAGTGATATCACAACAGATCTCATTTGAAGAAAAACTTTATTAGCTCTAACGACACTAATTGGTGTGCAACAGGAAGGACTTGAAAAAAATGAGGATCTGACTAAACTTTTCAAAGAGGAGGTTAAGAAGATCCAAAAAGAACTGAAAGCTAATCCTGTAAGGAGGATCCCGAAGAGGGTTATGCTAGCAGATGTTAAGATAGAGAAGAACCTTAGGAGCGGTGTTAAAGAGGAGGGCGGCGATCTTCTCATAAGCAGAGACCTTTCGCCTGACAAGGTAGAAGCAGTAATCAAGAGAGAAGCATTCATTCTTTTTTTACCCCCATCGGGTTTCCCCCATATCTACGACTTGGCGTGGGCATACTCTAACGCCGACCCATCTTGGTGGTTAGAGTGCACTCAGAAGGTAGAACTGCCCACGGCCCCTCCCTACTACGCACCCAAAATATTCCAAGTCTACAGTCTTAGGGAGAGGATTAGTATCATTAAAAGCGTCACGAAAGCAATAAACTTGATTTACTCCAAGAAGGGTGAAAAGTTCGGGCTGGACGATTACTTACTTCTCCTGTTGATAAGCAGGAGTTATCCATCCCTAAGATTATCAAAAAGAGAGCTTCAGGTCCTAAAATCCTTAATCCATGTGACTAAGACCCAAGACGCTAAGTTGGAAAATTTGGCTAAGTATACGGGCCTCTCGCTCGCCTCCATCTCTAGAGCTTTAAGAGACCTCATCAGTAAGGGGATAATACACGGTCCCTATGCTGTCTCCCCGCTTAAGATGGGGCTATTGACGTACATAATGGAGCTCGAAGATCCTCTCCCTGAAGAGGTAAGTTTCCTGAAAACTTTCCCATTTACATATAATGTCTATGTGTCTGAGGGGAATACATACTATGTTCTCTTCCTGGTACCTCTCAAGTATGAGAGGGCCTTTGTCAAATTATCCGGGAGTGGTCTCCGTATAGGGAAACTAACTCTCTTCTCGTTTGATCTCCATTCTTTAGATGAGATCCGGCCTGAGGAGGTACTGGGGCTCATGGTCGATGGTTACTCTGGGTCACCAGATACCCCTCCCACATGGAGAGAGGTCTATAGAGGGAAAAAACCCCCAATAAAATTGGATAAGAGGGATGTCTTAGCGCTCAGTGTGATCAACAGTAAGGGCAAGGCCTCTAGGTCCTACCTAAGGGGGATCGGCGTACCTAATGCAGCGGAGAGGTTCGCTAAATACAGGAGAAACGGGCTCGTCGTTAAAGGATACTTTCCAACAGGAGTAGGTCTCGGGGAGGCCCTTCTGGCGAGATTCGATGCCCCATATAAGGACTTCCTGAGGATAGGCGAGGCCCTTTCCAAGATATCATCGCCTATCATGTTTTACACAGAGGGTCCCCTCGCGGGAGTAACCAGCGTCATCTTGGTCAATGAAAGGATTCTGGGGACGCTCATCAAATCCCTGAGAGCCCTCTTCAGCGATCAGCTGGTAAAAGTCGAGCATCTGCTGGTTGCGGGCCCATCCAACTGGCGGATACCAGTTGATCTTTGGAACGAGGAGGAGCAGACTTTCGAGATGGATGTAAACTCACTGTTCGAAGCCTTCTCCAGTAGACTGGAGGATGAAGTTAAGGAGCAGCTCCTGGGGTGATCATGGGCAGTATCTCCCTCAGCTCTGCCAACAATGAATGAACATCCTCCTCCTTGATTCTAGCCATAGTGGCGACTCTCAATATCTTCCCCTTCAGGGGACCCTGACCTCCCGCTACCATTATACCCCTCTCCGCAAGCTTTTCCCTAACTACCTCAGGCTCGGGGACCCTGAAGGAGGTCACAGTGTCTGATAGCTTGCCTAATTCGCCGGGATTAGCGAAAAGCTCAACTCTAAGATCCTCCAATCCCTCCCTAAGTAACTTAGCCATCCTCCGGTGCCTGAGGAATCTAGCCTCAAGTCCCTCCGAGTGTATCTCTCGAATCGCGGCCCTGAGAGCCGAGAAGAGTGGGAGCGCCGGGGTAAAGGGTGTCTGCTTGAGGTTACCCATAATCAAGCTTCTGTACCTCTTCAGGTCGAGGTAATAGGGGGCTTCCCCATAGCCGTCCCACTCCCGTATCATCACGGGAGCCAAGCCAGGTGGGGCACCTATGCACTTCTGGACTCCTCCTATTAGGGCCTTAGCTTCCCATTTATCTCCCCTCACCTCAATACCACCTATAGAGCTCACAACGTCCACCACAAGATCTACTTCTCTATCTGACGCTAGATCCGCTATTAGGTCCATGTCATGCTCGACACCCGTTGATGTCTCATTGTGGACGACCACGAGGAGGTCGGCACCGTTTAAAGAGGCTTCCAACTTCTCCTGAGGTGGGGTCCCGCCCCACTCCGACAGGACCCTCCTGACCTCCTTGGCGTAAAGCGACGCTATCTCGGCTAGCCTCTCTCCGAACTTACCGTCGACTACGGCGACCACTTCCTTACCTCTCGCGAACCCCGCCAGTGCCGATTCGAGACCAGCTGTGGAGGATCCGCTTATGACAACGACATCCCCATCAGCACCGAAGAGGGGCTTCATCCCCTCAATGATCTCACCGTACATCCTCGAGAACCCCTCTCCCCTGTGGTAGGGCATCGGCTCACTGAGTGCTTTCATAACCTCGGGACTCGGATTTACTGGTCCAGGAATGAAGCTAATCGTGGAACCACTTGCCAAGGATCCCAAGCACCTCCCTAACGATCCTCCTGTCCGATTCCCTCGTGTTCCCGCCTATATGAGGCGTGAGGACGACGTTGTCCAGATGGCTTAATCTATCATAGGCATCCTCTCCGAAGGGTGGCTCCTTAGGGAACACATCGAGGGCCGCTCCAGCAAGCTTACCACTCTCCAGGGAGTCAATAAGGGCTTCCAGATCGACGAGCTCCCCCCTACCAACGTTGACCAAGTAGGCCCCCTCCTTCATGAGAGAGAGCTCCCTCCTCCCTATCATTCCCTTGGTCTCCTCCGTCAGGGGTGAGGCGAGGACTACTATATCACTCTCTTTGAGCAGATCGTCCAAGGGCTTCCCCCCGTCCTTGTACTTGTCGTAAAAGCTTACCTCCATCCCCACGGCCCTGAGCAGGCTGGCTATCTCTGATCCGACTACACCCATGGAAATTATGCCGACCTTCTTGCCGGAGATCTCGAATCCCTTAAGCCTCCTTTTGGCCCACTCTCCCTCTCGCATTCTCCTATCTCCCAGACTGATGCCCCTGGCCAGATCGAGAATGAGGCCCAAAGTGAGCTCAGCCACAGCCCTAGCCCTCACAGGAGCTCTTTCTACTATTATGGCTCTCCTCTTGGCCTCTGACACATCTATATGATCCAGACCATGGGTCGCGGTGATCACGAGCTTGAGGCGGCTCGCCTTCTCAAACTCCTCGGATCCTAGGCTCCTACTAGTCCTTACCACGATGATCGTGGCCTCATCCAGCCTGTTCCAGTCTCTAGTAACTTCTCCTAGGTTCTCTAGCTTGTTATCTAGCTCCTTAGGGAGGTTATCAGCTAATAGGAAGAGTTCCTCCCTATCTGGACTCATTGAGAAGTATTGCCCTGGAGCAACGTGGGTGACGCCCTTCAGCCCCGTGGCCACGTCGCTCATTACGACCAATCTATCTTTGAGTGTTCTAGTGACCCTCATCGCTGCTGTCAGGGAAGAACCGAAGTCGTCGTGCGGGTTCAGCAGATCTCTCAAGTACCCGGCCCTGAATACCGGTTCAGATGCTGCGAGAAAGTCAGGTTCAGTCAGTATGGATGCTGTGGGCGCCAGCCCCCATCCTAGGGAGGCCAATACACCCTTCTCTCTCACCTTGGGGAGCCAGCTCAGTTTCTCACGCGGAATCGCTAGCTCGTAGAACTCTTCCTCCCTTACACCCGACAGGATCTTGGCTAATCTATCCACGCAGGGCTTCCAAAAGTAGGAGCAGTCACTTAACTCTCCAAAGGACACCACCTCGGAGGTGCGAAAGGCTGACACCTCCAAGGAAGGCCCCATCTAACCTAAGGGCGATGAGACCTCCCATGAGATCACCTCTGCATGTGCACCCCCGCCACTATTTAAAGGTAATCCGCAAGTCCCCTTGGATGCCGTCCCATCACCGTCCCGCGCGCATCCCTAATCTATCCCCCCCTCATCGATGAGGGGGGTGAGATCGTGCGGAGAAAGCTCATCCTGATCTTAGCCAGTATCTCGCTAATAGCTCTGCTGACTCTCCCCGTGTATGCCCAAGCGGGTAAAGAGGAACTAGCTAGGAAATTGATACGGTCGTACGAGAACGTCAAGTCCTTTCTCCAGAGCATAATGGGTAACCTAAACGATGAGGCAGCCAGCAAGGTTGAAGATGCCTTAGCTAGGGCCGATCCCCTGATCGAGGAAGCTAATGCACTTCTCTCCTCCGGAGATTACGGATCTGCGGTTGAAAAGGCTAGAGAGGCCCTTTCAGTGATAAGAGATGTGCTGAGGGATATCAAGGATGTCAGTGTGATAAGGGAGGGAGGAAGGCTCAGGATGACCATTGGGAGACTGAGCAGGGCAGTAGCTAGGGTTGAGAGAGTAATACAAGCCTTGGAGAACAGGGGAGTGAACACCACGAACTTCACTTCCCAATTGGAAGAGGTCAAGTCGCTCTTGGAAGATGCCAAATCGCTCCTCAAGTCAGGAGACTTAGAGGGGGCCCGTGAGAAAATAGAAGAAGCAGTCAACGATCTGAGATCTCTCTACAGCGATGTGAGGGAGGCTGCTAAAGAGCATCTCAACTTAACCAAGGAGAGGGCCCTCAACAGGGTAAAGAGAATCGAGAGGGCCTCCGAGAGATGCATCGTCAGGCTTGATCTGATCCACAAGAAGCTGTTGAGGGATAACAAGACGGAAGACGCTGAGAAAGTACTGAAACTGAAGAATAGCATCGAAAGAGCCCTGCTTTCTCTGAAGAGGCACATCGAGAATGGCCAGAGGTTCTTAGCGCTGGAAGACGTCAGGCAGCTTTTCAGGTACCTCAGGGTCTGCCGCAGGCTAGGCACCTGACCACATAATTTTTTCCCTTCCCCCGGAGGGACATCCCGATGAGGCGGGGTCTCCCATCATCACTACTTGCAACAGTATTGACAGTAACGCTGATCACAGCCGTGGGAGGCCCGACGAACGCGGTAATAGAGGTATACCCGGATGGGTGGTGTACTGTCAGCATCAGAGCGCCTGTTCAGGATCCTATAGTCGAGATCCCGCTTTTGGGGCAGCCTACCCTCTTATCTGTCGTGGACGAGGAGGACCTCCCCCTCAACTACACGCTGGACGGCGGCAAGATCATAGTGGATGCCGAGGTGGCCGACGAGGTCAATGTGACCTACGAGACCCAGAGCCTGACCTATAAGAGGGGACTAGTCTGGAGCCTGAACGTATCCGCCACATCGTACTCGCTCATATCAGTCAGATTAGTGGGAGATCCCGATGTAGTAGGACTCTCCAAGACCCCCGTTTCCATACGGGAGGGGCCCTCCTACTTGGAACTGACGCTGGAACCTCCTTTCACCCTAGATTACGTTTATACGACCCCTCCTAGGGAGGATAAGGGGAGGAATGACCTCCCTTATTACCTATTGGCCCTATTGCCGGCTCTAGCTGTAGTCCTTGTTCTCTTGAACAGCAGGTCCCGTGGTAAGAAGTTCGAGCTGGATTCAACGGATATGATGATCCTTAATTCGCTTGCTGAGGGTGAGAAGAGCCTCTCCACCATAAGGAAGGAGCTATCCCTCCCCAAGACCACTGCTTGGAGGAGGATGAGGCGATTGGAGGGCAAAGGGCTCGTAGAGGTGGAGCGAACTAAGTCTGGAAGCCTGGTACGCCTGTCCAAGCTGGGTAGGGATGTACTCAAGGACAGGGGGAGCGGCCGTTAGGGAAAGGAGATATTAAATCGGGGGACCACTCTCATGGTGAAGTTCATTTCAAAGATCAGGAGGGAACTCCTCATAGTCCTGCTCAGCTCCTTCCTAGCTGGGATGACGATCTCTCTCTACCAGCCGATATGGCCTTTCTTAGTGGAGGAGGCCGGTGTCGACGCCGCTACTTACGGGATCATAGCCTCCGGTGCCAACCTCATGGAGTTCGTCTTCAGGTGGGCCTTCGCCGCCTTCGCCTCGCCCTCACTAACCTTCCTCATCGGCTCTCTGGGCATATCCATCTCCTCGGGTCTACTGCTGGCGGACGTATCACCTGCCGTGATCTTCGGTTCTCTAGCCCTAGCAAGGATGGGTAGGGCGCTACACATAATGGGGAGGAATCAGGTCACCAGCCTACTATTCAAGGAGAAGGTCGGGACCGCCTTCAGCTCAGTGAGGGTCTCGTGGCAGATAGGAGCCATCCTCGGACCAGCTGCAGGCGCGCTCTTGGTAGCGATGGCTACTAGGGACTCGGTCCTCGCGCTGGGCCTGTTCTTGGGGCTGATCTCTACTGCGCTGATCTCTCCTATGATAAGGGAGTTCGGGGTCAAGGGAAAGGGGAAGATCTCCTTCTGGAAGGGATCCCTCACTCCTGAAATCAAGGGGATAGTGGCCCTCACCATAGTCAACAACTTCGCGAGGAACTCCTTTCTGCCATTCCATCTGGTCATGGCCCCTGTAATTTTCGGAGCTGGCGTGGAGCACGTGGCCATGGCTGCGGTCATCGAGACCCTGACATCAACCTTGGCCGGAATACCTGTGGGATGGCTCTCGGACAGGGTGAAGGACAAGAGATCGGTCCTCGCCCTCTCAGAGCTCTTCATGGTCTCTGGGATAGCGGTCTACATCGTGCCGAACGCGGGCATACCTGGCTTCCTCATCTCAGCCTTCCTTCTGGGGTTGGGTATGTCGAGCTACGCCCCCATAGCCACTGCCACGGTGTCTGAGATGGCCCCTGAAAATCCGCAGGACGCAGTGGCATTCCTCTCAACGGCAATATCTTTCTCTAGGCTGCCTGCACCACTATTGACTGGTGCGCTCATAGCGGCGTTCAGTTACTCTGCAGCCTTTGGATTCTCGGCAGCCTGTCTAGCTTTCGTGGGCATATACATGGCTATTTCATCGATCCAATCTATGAGGATGACCTGAACCCAATTTAAGACCACTCACGAGATTCACAAAAAGTTGAAAAAACGGTCGGTATGTGACTGTAAAAACACGGTGATCTGGAAAAATTCGAGGGGAGGTCAGCTGACGCCGAATTCTAGCAGCTCTCCTAAGCCCACCACCGGTTCCCTGATTCCAACCTCCCTGAGGACAGCCCATAAGGTCGCGGAGTTACTGGATATCACGGGCTTGCCTAGGTCCACCTCTAGGGCCTCTAGAACCTCAAACGTCCTGAAGTTGGTGCAGCTTATGAAGAGGCCGTCGGCGTCGTGGTGGAAGGCTGCCTTCCCCAACCTGTAGGCGACCTCAGGCGCCTGTCTCCCTATCTCTATGTTGTCCTCTATGCCCAGACCTATCATGGAGACGACCTTGAACCCGTTGCCCTCTAGGAACTCCTCTTCCTCCTTGTTCACCTCATCTATGTAGGGAGTGGCCACGGCCACGCTCTTCACATCCAGATGGCGGAGGGCTTCCAGCACCGCTGTGGCTGTAGCAACGGCCTTGACCCCGGTCATCCTCTCTATCTTATCCGCTATCCTCTCGTCATAGCCTACTCCACCGACCAAGCTCCCAGTAGTGCATCCGTATGCTATGACGTCAACGCTAGCATCGGCTAGCATGTCAGCGGCTAGCTCCACATACTCCTCCATCTTCTTGAGCTCCTCGACATTAACTTTCCTGAGCCTGACCCTGGCTACGTGAAGTGAGACTCCCTCGGGGAGTACACTCCTGAACTCCTCCTCCATGGTCGTGTTGGAGGAGGGCACTATGAGACCGACCCGGGCCCTCCAACCGTACATCCTCACAACCCCAGATAAGCTCTCTTCACGTCTTCGTCCCTTAATAACTCCTCACCAGTTCCGGATTTAACTATTCTCCCGGTTTCTAGGACGTACGCCTTGTCGGAGAGCTTCAGTGCCTGATAGACGTTCTGCTCGACCAGCAGGATGGTGTATCCCTCTTCCCTGAGTTTCCTAACGAGGTTAAGGATCATTATGACGAGCTTGGGCGCCAGGCCGAGCGAGGGCTCGTCTAACATCAGGATCTCTGGCCTGAGTATCAGTCCCCTGGCTATGGCGAGCATCTGCTGCTCCCCACCGCTGAGCGTGCCAGCCAGCTGGTTCCTCCTCTCCCTGAGGATGGGGAACAGATTGAACACCTCCTCCAGCGTGTCCTGAAACTTCTCCCTAGCCCTCTTAGTGTAGGCAGCTGCTCTCAGGTTCTCCATAACTGTGAGCCTCGGGAAGAGCTGTCTGCCCTCTGGGACGTGGGCTATCCCCAACTCCACCCTCCTATGAGGTTCTTCCTTAGTGATATCTCGGTCCTTGAAGGTTATAGTCCCGGACTTGGGAATTAGGAGTCCAGATATGGTCTTCATAATGGTGGTCTTCCCGGCCCCGTTTGCGCCGACTATGGAGGTTATGGTTCCTCTGTCCACTTGAAAGGAGACGCCCCACAATGCTTGGGCGTCGCCGTAAAACACATCCACATCCCTGACGTCCAGGAGACTCATAGTTCCTCCCTCCCCAAGTATGCCTCTATCACCCTTGGATCGCTAGCTATCTCCTGCGGCGTCCCCTCCGCTATCTTCACTCCGTAGTCCATCACGATTATCCTCTCCGAGATGTTCATAACGGCCCTCATCACATGCTCCACCATCAGGATCGTCACCCCTGACTCGTTTATCTCCCTGAGCAGCTTCAGCAGTTCATCCACCTCCGAGGGATTGAGCCCAGCCACGACCTCATCCAGCAGGAGAAGTTTTGGTTCGGTCGCTAACGCTCTAGAAAGCTCGAGCCTCTTCTTCTCAGGCAGGTTCAGGGAACCGGCCCTCATGTTCCTCTTCTCGTAGAGGCCAGTGAGCTTCAGCACCTCCTCTGCACGCTTTCTTGCCTCATTCACTTCCGGGTGCCTCAGCAGGGCGCCGATCGCAACATTGTCGAGAACTGTGAGGTTTGACAGGGGCTTCACTATCTGGAAGGTGCGGCCCACTCCCAGCTTGGTTATCTCGTAGGGCCTTCGCCCCGTGATGTCCCTACCATTGAAGAATATCTTGCCCTTGTCGGGCCTGTAGTAACCGGAGATCAGGTTAAATAGGGTCGTCTTTCCCGCACCGTTGGGTCCGATGAGCCCCACTCTCTCCCCCTCATCCATTGAGAAGGAGACGTCATTGACCGCTATCAGCCCGCCGAACCTCTTCACCACTCCCTTGACTTCCAGCAGGCTCATTCCTTTCTCACCTCACCAGTCTCCCTTCCCTTCCTCAGGTAGCCCCTCTTCTCGAGCCAGCCCATGATGCCCTCCGGCGCGAGTAACGATATGGCTAACAGGATCACGCCCAGCACGAAGACGTGGAGCCCGTAGAACCTCGGGAACCTAGACACTATGTAGACCCTCACGTACTCGCTTATGGGGACGAACACGAAGGAGCCGACTATGGGACCGATGAAAGAGTATATGCCTCCCAATATGCCGGCTATGGTTATGTAGACGGAGACGGATATCAGGTCGAAGACTGCGAATGGGTCGACGAACCTGAACCTGACCGTGTATATCCCCCCTCCTATGCCAGTGAAGAGGGCGCTGAAGAACATGGCCACCATCTTGTACTTGAACGGGTTGATCCCTAGGCTCATGGCCGCGTCCTCGTCCTCTCTTATAGCCTGCAGGTAGTAGCCTATCCTGCTATTCACCAACGGATACAAGACTAGGAGCTCGAGCCCCAGCAGACCTAGGGCCAGGTATATGTAGACGTAGGAGCCTGCGTACTGCAGATAGTACAGCTTCTGCTCTTCTGGAACTATGGGAGACTGCAGGCCAGCTGATCCCCCAACATAGTCCCAAGAAATGAAGATGAGCTTGAATATCTCGCCCACAGCTATCGTAGCTAGAGCGAACCAATGGCTCCTCAGCCTGAAGAGCGGAACGCCCAGAGCTAGGCCTACTAGGGCTGCCACCAGTCCTCCAACGAATATGCCCACCCAAGGCGTCACCCCGTAGTAGAGCATGAGGATCATGGTCGTGTAAGCGCCGACGCCGAAGAACACCGCGTGCCCGAAGCTGAGCTGTCCGGTGTATCCCTCGAGCAGGTTCCAAGCCATCGCCATTATAGAGAACATGAGGCAGAGGAGCATGGCGTTGGCTGCGAAGGGAAGGTCCAGCTTCCAGAAGATCAGGGGAGCCACCAGCATTACAGCAGCCACGACCGCGAAATACTGGCCGTTTCTACCGCTTAGCCCCTCCTTCATGAATTGTAACATGCTCCATCACCTCTGTTCTGTCCCGAAGAGCCCGGTAGGCTTCACCAGAATTATGGCGATGAAGAGGAGGAACGCAACGACATCCTTCAGCGATGGGGAGATGAAGAGAGCGCTAACAGACTCGGTGACTCCAATTATGATCCCACTTATGTAAGCGCCGAAGACGCTCCCGAATCCGCCGAACACCACCACTATAAATGCTATGAGCGCGTAGAATCCACCCATCTCAGGGTGTATCGGGAGGAACGTGGCGACCAAGGTGCCACCAACGGCAGAGATCCCTACCCCGATGCCGAATGCTATCCAGTACATCTTCCTCACATTTATACCCATAAGATAGGCGGCCATCCTGTTCTGGGAAACCGCCCTCAAGGCGACTCCCGTATATGTGGTCTTCAGAAAAACGTAAAAGGCCACGGCCACTCCCAAGGACACGGAGAAGGCTATTAGCCTGGGGAGCTGGAGGCTTACCGTCCCGAACCTGTATATCACGTCCGCGTAGGGGACGTAGATCCTCTTTGTGTAGGGACCGAAGGCGGCCTCAGCGCCGTACCTGATCATCAAGAGCACAGCGAACGTGGCGGTGATCTGGCTAACCATGGGAGCGTCTAGGACCCTCTCTATCACCACCCTCTGGGTGAGCACCCCCAGCGCGAAGGTCGCTAGGAAAGAGAGGGGAACGCTCAGTAACGGATCCACCCCAGCTAGGGTGAAGGCCCAGTACGTCACGAAGGCCCCTATCATCATGTAGTCTCCCTGAGCGAAGTTTATCACGTCCATTATGCCCCAGATAAGCGCAAGACCCATTCCAACAAGGGAGTAGACGCTCCCTATTAGGATACCGCTGACTACCGCATTGGCAACGTAATCCAGACCTATCAAAGCCGACCCTCCGCAAAAATAGGGATGGGGAAGTTCAGCCCCTCTCGCTCCACTTGGGCATGGGGAACACGGGTTCAGCAGTCGCGAACTCCTCAGGGAAGACGGTATGGTACTTCCCGTCCTCCATCATCTGGACGACTATTCCCTGACCGAGAGTGTTCTGACCAGTCGAGTCGAACTTCACTCCCTTCCAAGGCATAATCAACTTGTCTCCGGGGATGTTCAGACTCGCTAGTGCGTCCCTTATCGCCTTCCTGAACTCCTCCAAGTTGGCAGGGCTGGCCTTCTTACCGGCCTCCTCCAGAGCGTAGTAGAGCACCCAGGCGCCGGTGTAGTCCCTGGCGGAGTTACCGTTGAGGTCCACTCCGTACTTCGCCTTGTACCTACCGTTCACCTCCTTCAGCTTAGGTATCTTCTGGCCGAGGTCCCAGTTGAAGACTTCCCTGCTGAAGATGTAGAACCCGTCCTTGCCCACCTGCTTGACGTAGCTCGGGTTTATGAAGCCAGCGTCCTGAGCCAGTATGGCCTTCGGGTTGAAGTCCCTCTGCTTGGCGGTCTGGACGAAGAGTATGGCGTCCTGCACGTAGCTGGCTACCAGCACTAAATCGGGATTGGCTGCTTTCAGCGTGTCTATCTCGCTGTCCATGGAGGTTATCGTAGCCGCGTGGTAGCTCACTACTTTCACTATCTGGTATCCGGCCTCGGGGAAGTACTTCTGCCAAGCCTTGGCGGTGGCGGTTCCCCACTCGGTGTCCTCGTGTATTATCGCTATCCTCTTTATCTGGTTACCG
>JARZZM010000028.1 GCA_030130125.1 Thermoproteota archaeon | reverse complement strand
TGGCCTTCCTGTAGGCCTTGATGAGGTTCGTCAGGGGACCGGGGCAGGATATGCCCCTAGCATCGATGGAAATTGTCGGCTCTACATCCGTCATGATGACACCACCTCACACGAACACTACTTGGTAGTCGCTCATCTCCGCTAAAAATGTTGCAGCCCCCACAATATCATCAACTATGGGATCGATCTGGTCCTTCGAATAACCCAGGGCTTCCATGGTCATTGAGCATAGCATTATCCTCACATCCCCCAGCTCTTTTGCTGTCTTGAGCATTTCGTACCAAGATGGAGCGCCCATCTTGGCCATTCCCTGCATCATCCTCTCCGCTAGATCTTGGAAGACCTCGGGAACCTTGGGCTCAGGCTTCTCCCTCATGAAATATGGAGTGGCGAAACTGGTCACGAATATCCTTACCGGGATCTCGTAATTGGCAGCGGTCTGTGCTAAGACACCCGCGAGAATTAAGGAGTCGGCCCTCCCCGAGTACAGCACGATACCAAACCCCTTGGACATGGGATCACCTTGGTAAAACGATGTGATACTTTAAAATATTTTACATCGTTTCACCGAGGAATCACCGGACACCTCTACCTCAGAGATCAGACTCGCTGGCGCACTTGCCTATGGCCGTCACCGCGTTGAGAAGAATGGCCAAGCCTCTCTGGAAGTCAGGATCGGACATTCTCTCCATTAGGGCAGTGGGGACCACCCTCTCCTTCTTCTCAACATACTCAGCAACGGTCTTGAGACATTCAGGCGCCATTACGAAACCAGCGGCCTGCATGAGCTCGGCTACTGCCTTCACGGCCTCCTCCTTTATGAACCCCCTCTGAAGGGCAACCAGCCCGAACACCAATCCCAAGAGGTCATCCAGTAGGCCCGCCTCCGAGAAGAGCTCCAACTTGTCCAAGAGCTTCTCCATCCTCGATAGAGTATCTATCAGCCTGTCAGCGTTATCCAAGAGCTTATCCAACTTCTCAATCCTCTTCTCATCGAGAGAGATGTTGGAACCATTTCCCATAATCATCACCCCCAACCAACAACGAAGTCACATCAACCCGGTCAGGATGTACTTCCAGTACATCTTGGTGAAGGCCAGCTTCATCGCGTGGAAGAGCCAGTTGGGTATGAGACCCGGAGGAATGTTGTAGCGATAATTCGAAACCTGAGCGGATGCGCGGCCTTCGCCCATCTCTATGAGGCAGAAGCTTTGTCCATCGAATGCTTCCTTTACGCCACCCCTCATGTCGGAAATGATGTTGTTGGCCAATGTCGCGGCTTGAAAGTGCGCGACGACACCGGTTTTCGGTATAGGAAGAGCAGTGGCATCTCCTATGGCAAACGCATCATCGTAGCCCTTGATGTTAAGGAAGTACTTGTCCACGGGCACCCAGCCCTCCTCATCCCCCAACCCGGAATTGAAAATTACCTCTGAACCTTTGTGAGGCGGACTGAGCACGAGTATATCGTAGTTCAGGGAATCTCCCTCAGCCGATCTTACTTCCCTCCTGTCCGGATCCACCTCATCGACTGTGAAGAAGGTGACTAGGTTAATGCCACGCTTCTCCATCTCCTCCTCCACCAGCTTGTTGAGAAGTACAGGCCCGTAAGCCCTCCCCATAGGAGATATGTAGGTGAGCTCTATATTCTCCCTGACCCCTCTCCTCCTGAGTAGTTCATCAGCCAAGAAGACCATTTCTAGGGGAGCAACGGGACACTTGTATGTTAAGCCGCCCACTCCAATCACGATTTTCCCTTTCTTTATGGTCATGAGTTTCTTTCTCAGTCGCATTGAGGCGCCAAAACTCCAGAAGTGATCAGCTCCGGTCTTGAAGCCGGGGATGTCCTCATAATCGAAGGTAGATCCCGTGGCTATCACCAAGTAATCGTAAACCCTGTCCTCACCGTTTGCCAGCTTGACCCTCCTGTCATCCAGATCTATCTCGGTCACCTCTGCCTGAGTGAACCTGATCCCCTCCCTGTAGAGGGCGACCCTGCACAGGGAAATTTCCTCCCTCTCAGCCTCCCCTACGGCGGAGAAGAGGAAGCCGGGCTGATACCAGTGGGTCCCCTCCCTATCTATAACCTCGATGGACGCCTCCCCAGATCCAAGTCTCCTAGCGAGCCGGTTAGCGAGTATCGTACCTCCATCACCGCCTCCTAAGATCAGAATTTTCTTTTCCATGGCAGTATCCCCTCTTATGGCGATAAGTCAACCTCTCACGAACCGTGTAACTTATAGAGCTATCGCGCACATTCTAGTGAACGATTAAAAATATCTTCTAAAGAGAGTGGACGGGCGCATCTCTCGCCCTAGTGGGGCGCTCTGTCGGGCTAGCACCGGTTAAAACGAAGAGATCCGCGCCAAATAACTAGAAAAAGTATTAATAAAGTCTCGATCGTATCAAGCGGGTGGTCCATGGACTTAAAGGCTGTAAAGTTACTGCTCGAGAAAAACGCTAAGAAAACGTGGAATCCTTTGGGAGTGAAAGAAGAATACTGTAGCATGTGGGCTGAGGGCATGAATTTTCCTGAAAGGGGCGAGGTGCTACTCTACACGGGCTGCCTCTACCAGATGATCCCATATATCGACATGTTCGCTAGGCTCCTGAAGGGGTTCGAGTCTATGAATCCTGCTTTATTCGGTATAGCCATGAAGATAAAAGCGCTGGCCGATTCCCTCGGTCTTGACACGATAAGTCTTCTAGCATCATTGGAGATCTCCAAGAAGGATAGGGAGAGATACTTCAGAATAGTTAGGTCAATAGCGAATGCACTCCTTTCTGCTGGCGTTAAATTCGCGTATATGAGGGAGGAACCCTACAGCGGGGTCCTCTACCACGATCTGGGGATGGACGACCTGTTTAGAGAGCATGTGATGAGGCTAGCCAAGAAGATAAAGGAGACCGGTGCGAGGAAGGTGATCACCATAGATCCTCACACCACCTACATGCTGAACTACCTCATCAAGGAATTCGTGGATGACTTTGAAGTCGAGGTCGTCCATTACATGGATGTCCTGCTAGAAAGGGGCTATACTCCCAAGGTCAGGGGACCCAAGGAGGTCGTGATACACGATCCCTGCTACCTAGCGAGGTGGAATGGCGTGATAGATCAGCCCCGCGTCCTTCTCTCCAGAGCTGGCGTGAAGGTAAGGGAGCCGGAATTCACGAGGAAGTTCACAGGTTGCTGCGGTGGTCCCATAGAATCCCTCTTCCCCTCCTTGTCCTCTAAGCTGGCTAGGAAGAGAATGGAGGAGCTGAAGGAGACTGGATCACCTTGCTTTACCGTAATGTGTCCAATATGTCTCACTAACTTTCAGAGAGAGGCTAGGGAACTTGGAGTGAGGGTTTTCGATATAATGGAGGTGATAGAATGACCGATTTGACGGGAGTAAGCCAGCTACTCAACAAAGTGTCCGATGACCCTGTCCTGAGGACTGCCTTGGATAGGGCAATCTCCTCCTATTGGAAAAAGAGGAAGCAGGTGATGGAGAGATACCCCTACGTGAAGGAGCTCGCTGATGAGGTCAGGAGGATAAAGGAATGGTCCATAGACCACATGGATGAGTTGCTCGACAAGGCTATCGAGGCTGTAGAGGCCAAGGGCGGGAAAGCCTATATAGCCGAGACGGCCGAGGAGGCTAGGAAGATAGTGGGCGAGCTGGTGGGGACCGGTAAGGTGGTGACCAAGGCTAAGAGCATGACGACTGAGGAGCTGAAACTCAGGGAGTTCCTGATTGAGAGGGGAAATGAGGTATATGAGACTGACTTGGGGGAGTTCCTTGTTCAGTTCCTCGGTCCGAAGCCGATGCACTTCATATCTCCCTCTATTCACCTGACGAGAGAGAAGGTCGCGGAGTTCCTCAAGGACTTCATGGGGGTGGAGGTGGACAAGGACGATGTAGAGGGAATGGTGGCTCTAGTCAGGAAGTTCTTGAGGGATAAGTACTTCAGCGCCGATGTGGGCATAAGCGGTGCCAATGCCTTCGCCGCCGATAGGGGGGCCGTCTTTCTCATAGAGAACGAGTCCAATATCAGGCTATCTATTTCCCTTCCACCCAAACACATCGCAGTCGTGGGGATGGAGAAGATAGTACCGACGATGAGCGATGCTTGGAAGGTGGTAGAGGTGATAAGCAGGTACGGCGGTTACAAGGTCACATCCTACATCAATACCGTTATGGGCCCAGCGAGGAGTGGGGAGGGAGACATCGGTCCCGAGGAATATCACGTCATATTCCTCGATAACGGGAGGAGAGAGGCCTCCAAAGATCCCATACTGAAACAGACCCTCTACTGCCTCAGATGTGGTGCCTGTCAATATCTATGCCCTGTCTTCGGCATCGTGGGTGGTTATTGGGCGGGACTCGAGTCAGCGTATTCCGGTGGCATAGGGGTGATGTGGGAGTACATAACCGGAGACAAGGAGACCTCGACTCAGCATGCGTTCGCCTGTCTCCTATGTGGAAGATGCATAGAGGCGTGCCCCATGCGTATAAACCAGCCCGAGGTGCTGAGGGAAATAAGGAGGAGGCTCATGGAGAGGATATGAGGGATTCTCCTTCTCTCATGTGAGGAGGGGGCAGCGCCCCTCACCCCTCACCCCGCCATACACTTCATCGCCAAGCCCCACGATCCTCCTCCATAGTCCCCATGTGTCGAAGCACGGAAGTTTCGATACCCTGATGCAGGTGAGGGCTACCCTCAGTTTATCGTCATCCAAGGCCTCGGATCTACCGTCATCCAGCAGTATGACGTGGAACTCCCTTGGGCCGTGGGCACCGTAAGTCACCCTCTTCTCTATATCTCCAGTCTTGCTTGGACCTCCAACGACCCCCAAGAAGGAGAAATCCATCTTTCCATACTTGGAGGCGAACTCTGTGACTAGGAAGGCCTCCATGTACGTGCTTACAACCTCCTCAATGCCAGCCACTATCACGTGAATCTCGGGGGTCATTGTCACCAGCCTGTCTATGCCGCTATCTGGGAGAAAGGTCATCGCACCTGGGTCGGCGGCCACCGCTCTGACTCCGGTGATCCCTACATCCGCTCTGTAGAGGGCATCCCTGTACAAGGCCCCCAAGCTGGCCAGCACATCCCCTTCCCCAATCCTCACACCCATGCTCTCTATTAGATTCCTCAGATCGCCATTATCAACCCTCAGATGGTATAGAGCCTTAGGAAACGCGGTGTCCAGCACTACATTCGATTCCCTGAGCCTCTCACCCAGCTTGGATTCCTCAACGGTCCAGCTGAACGACTTGACGACAGTCTTCCCCTCGCCGACTAGATCTCCCACTATCCTAGCAACCTCTTCACCGCTGGACGCCCTGTAGCAGTGGCCCTTGTTCTCCTCTATGTTCTCACAGGCCTCTTCTAGCAGTGATCCCTCTTTCAAGAGATCTAGGGCTCTCTCCCTTATCTTGTTGACTTCCTCAAACCTCACTCGATCCACATCACCGTAGCAACAAGCCATTTCCCTTACAATGAAGTTCACCAGAGGTCCTCTGGCTCTCCCAGTGAGTGACATGTCTATAAGATCCAAGTTGGATTCGGGTTGCTCTCCATCAAATACCCCGGTCAATTTAGCCAAGTCGTAGAGCATTAATGAGATGCCGATCACCCCCGACCCCTCTTGCCCATAAAAGATAGATTTTTCGAAGCTTCAATATCCACTGAAGGATGCAGCGAGTTCCCCCTGATGAGCACTACCCGACGCGTGCACCCAGATCCCATGCGCTTAAATAAGTACAACGCCGTCCGTAGCTTTTCAATACTCTTAAAGCAGAGCGATCATTCTATATGTTGATGACACGCCGAAGGAATCTCCTCATTGCGATCCTCCTAGCCATTGGGGTGATCTTAATCTTGGGTACAAGAGGTCCGATACCCATCCCTCAGCCACCATCTAAAGATAATACCTCGACACCACTTACGACCGGTTGGATGATGAGTGAGTGGAAGCTGGGATCGATACCCAAGCCGGGAGATTTCCCCCGTGCAGAGGAATTGAGGATCGATTGGAAACCAGCTAACTGGGGCAGTCATTCTAGGCGGGAGCACTTCCTCAATCCCCATGTCATCGATGAACTGGGAGTAGATGAGAGGATCCTGCTCGACAGGGGTTTTGCCTTGATCAAGTGGGGTGAGACTGGAGACTTCCCCAGCGCCTACTCTAGGCTCAGAAGATTCCCCACCTACGTGACGGTTGACTCGTTCCTCCACGCATATCACGTCCAATTCGATTCCATCCTTGCTGATATAGAGGAGGATCACCTCTTCAACGACCTCCTGAACCTGACAGATAGGATGATCGAGCACAGCAGCTCAGACATACTGAAAGTCGGCGAGCCAGCTCTCATGAACCTCGCCTACTTCTCTGTGGGCAAGAAGCTCTTGGATCCGGACTTCAGTCCACCGGCTGAGGTTGCGGATCTGGTGGGGAGAGAAGTAAACCTCATTAACAAGGGGAAAATAGCAGTAAGTCCGATTTTCGGATATAAGGAGGATTATAGTCAGTACAGGCCTAGGGGACATTATACTAGATCGGACAGGCTGAGGAGATACTTCAAGGCGATGATGTGGTACGGGAGAATGGCGTTCCTCCTACGGGGTGGGCTGGTGGACGAGGAGAGATCGAGGGAGCTGACGATCCGCGCCTCATTGATCGCCGCCGATCTCTCCTCCGATGAGAATGCCTCCGAGATCTGGGCCAGGATTTACACCGTCACCTCATTCTTCGTGGGGTTCGCTGATGACTACACTCCCTACGATTATCTGGAGGCGCTTAAGTCGCTTTTCGACGGTACTCTCACCTTGGAACAGCTGCACTCCCTCAGGGAGGACGGATCTATCGGGAAGTTCAGGAAGGAGCTATTGAAGAGGGGTAAACCTAGAATTTACGGTGGTACGGGGGTCTGTGACGTGACGCCCCCGATAACTGAGGAGGGTCTGGAGGAGTGCCTAGCCAAGACGGCCGGAATGAGGTTCATGGGAAGGAGGTACGTGTCGGATTCTTATGTCTTCCAGAGACTGGTAGCCCCCTCGGTGGGCCTCTACACGGGCGAAGATAAGCCGTTCACCTTAGTGATGACGCAGATCGGGCCAGCCAGGGGATTCCCACGTGGACTCGACTGGTTCGCCGTTATGGGAAGCGATAGAGCCCTTCAGATATTGAAGGAGGAGGGAGATGCGAGCTATGAACACTACGAGGAAAGAGTAAGGGAACTCAGGGAGGAGTTCTCCAAGGTGGAATGGTCCAAGAACCTTTACTGGTCTTGGTTGGATGTACTCCGCCTCCTAATCCAGGAGAGGGGGGAGGATTACCCGCCCTACATGAGATCCGATGCTTGGCTGGACAGACAACTCCAGACCGCCTTGACATCGTGGACCGAGTTGAGGCACGACACCATACTCTACGCCAAGCAGAGCTACACACCCAAACTCACTGCAGCACCCCCTTCAGCTGAGATAGGTGCAGTGGAGCCCCTTCCCTGGGTGTACGGGAGGCTCGAATCCCTTGTCAATCAGACGATGAAGGGCTTGGAGGATATGGGTTACCTGAGCCGGGAGGCGAAGACTAGGTTGGAGATCCTTGCTCAGGCGCTCAGAACTGCTAGAGAGATTTCAGTGAAGGAATTGAAGGGGGAACCGCTGAATGAGACCGATCTGTACTTCATAGGCAACTTCGCCGATGTGATGGAATCCATCATGTCTGGCTTGGATGAGAGGGCCAAGAGCACCGTGCTTGTGGCCGACGTGCACACAGATCTGAACAGCGGGGAAGTGCTGGAGGAGGCCGTGGGCAAGCTTGACCTCATTGTGGTGGCCTTCCCCACCCCGAACGGGACCGCACTCATGGTGGGGCCGGTCCTCTCCTACTACGAGTTCAGACACCCCATGACAGATAGGCTCACCGACGAGAAGTGGTCGGAAATGCTAGATAACCCACCCAAGCAATTCCCCTGGCAGGAGAAGCTTTACCATGAGAGACTTGCCTCACCTTAGGCTCAGACCAACCTGTAGCAGATAAATTAAATGACGAGGTGGTCGCGGGGATGAACAGCTTGATCAGGGAGGCTAGGCGAGAGGATTATCCCCATGTGAAGGAGATAGCGAGGCTCACTTGGGAAGGACACGATTACTTACCGCAGGTCTTCGACTCATGGATAGAGGACGGCCATTTCTACGTGATCGAGGAGGACGGTGAAGTTGTGGCCACAGCCAAGCTGACCCTGCTCCCTTGCGACGTAGGGTGGATGGAGGGGCTAAGGGTCCATCCGTCATACAGAGGGAGGGGATTGGCTAGAAGACTTCACGAGTTCCTCATATCCCTAGGGAGAGAGATGTCCGCGAGAGGAGAGCTGAAGAGTCTCATGTACGCCACATACGTGAAGAACGAAGCTAGCATACATCTGGGGGAGAGCACGGGTTTCAAGGTGGTGAAGAAGTTCCACCACCTCTATAAAGAACCTGAACACGCTGGAGTTCAGCTTAGGGAGACGGAACCGAGGCTTCCAGATGTAGAGCTTGTGCCGGTGGGCTGGAAGTTCCTGAAGAAGTGTGGAGATACGCTCGACTGGCTGAGGAACCACGCCGAGGCATATGGGATAGACGATGAAGGCTTCCTGATGCCTAAGGAGCCTACGACAACCTTTACTCCCTTTAGATACAGTGAAATGCAGTCCGTCTTGGGAGGAATGGAGGCCATCGCCCTCGAACGCGGGAGTAGGGTGAGCATAATGGTCCCCGAGGACATGTCCGATTCGGTCAGCCGGTTGAGGCAATTGGGGTTAGTACAGTGGGAGCTGGAGGAGCCGGATATCTTGGTCTTTGAACTACGACTGAGAGCTTAGTGACAGACGCACTTTATGACATACGTAAAGAGAATGCTCCTTGAGAGAGTCCACCAATGTTCGATGGTACTTACTACTCTATCCCCAACCTCTCCTTTATCAGGGCCACGTCCCTCTCCAGCTCAGCGAGTCTCCTATCAAGTATGGACTTGAGGTCCTTCCTGATCCCCTTGAGCTCCTCCAGCGTCTCGTCCTGCTTCTGTATCATCAGCTGCTGGTTCTGGATCATGGTCTCTTGGTTCTGCTTGCTCTCCTCCCTGAAGGCCCTCAGCTCCTGTATCATGGTGAGCCCAACCTCTATCATCTTACCGAGCTGGAGGGTCATGAAGTGGGACCTGAACCTCTCTATGTCCTTGATCGGACCATCGTAGTCCTCGAAATGGATCCTATCCACTCTAGCGCCCTCGGGGGCCATTTCCCTAACATCGTCCTCGAAAGCTCTCACCGCTCCATCGTCCCCCTCGTATAGAGCCTCTACCGCCTTCTTTCCCACATTACGAGCTTGGAAACCGGTCAAGTCGTGCTCACCAGCTAGATTTAGGAGGAACATGCGGTAGCCTATGTCCTGAACTTTCTCTCCCTCTATGATCAGCCTTCTCTTCATCGTTTAAAGGATCACCTAGATCGTATTTAAGAGTTATCAGGCATGTGACATAGATAAGAAAGTTCCGAAAGTATTAGCGCTATTACGCCTCAAAGTACTCAGCATCCGTGGGAGTTCGGAGCAGATATAATGGCCGCGCTTGGTATGTCCAGCTGGCAGCTAGATGAGGGCCTGCGTTGGGTCATTCTTAGCTCTTCTGGATCCCCTCTCTGGAGGATCTACTTCGGATTTGGGACCTACCCCCGTCAGTTCGTTGGCGCGGGCCCTCGCGAGAGTCAAGTACTTTAAAGACATATTCTCCTAGGCCGGGATGGACATGCCCGAGCCCATTGAGTATGACGCCATAGCCATAGGTACCGGCACGGCCATGAACATAGTTGATGGACTCCTCCACCACAATCCTGAAATGAAGGTAGCCGTGATAGACAAGGACGAGCCGGGAGGCATCTGCCTCACGAGGGGATGCATTCCCTCCAAGATCCTCATACACTCCGCCGATGTCCTCAGAATCGTGGAGGACGCCCATCGCTTCGGCATAGATGTCGAGATAAGGAAGGTGGACTACGGGAGGGTAATGAGGAGGATGCGCAATCTGATAGACCCGGAGATAGAGATGATACGGAGGGGGCTGAGCCAGCACCCGAACATCGACTACTATAAGGAGGTAGCGGAGTTCGTCGCTCCTTATACTCTCAAGGTGGGTGACAAGCTGATCAAGTCGAACCTCATCCTCCTCTGTTCGGGATCGAAGCCCTACATCCCCCCGATAGAGGGACTGGAGGAGGTCGGCTATCACACCAACAGGACCATCTTCCACCTCTTCGAGAGGCCCGACTCCCTCGCGATAATTGGGGGAGGTTATATAGCGGCCGAATTCGGCCACTTCTTCTCAGCGATGGGCACCAAGGTAACCATCATAGGAAGGAATCCCCGGTTCCTACCTCAAGAGGAGCCTGAAGTCTCCAAGCTGGCCAAGAGGGAGCTGGGGAGGTTCGTGGACATATACACGAATCACGAGGTCGTTAAGGCCAGGAAGATGCCCAACGGTAAGAAGGAGCTAATCGCGATAAACAGGGAGACGGGTGAGGAGGTGAGCTTCGTCGCCGACGAGATCTTGGTGGCTGCCGGCAGAGCGCCCAACACCGACATACTCCATCCTGAGAGGGCCGGCATAGAGACTGATGAGCAGGGCTGGATAAAGGTGAACGAGTATCTGGAAGCCTCCCAGCCGGGAGTCTGGGTCTGTGGTGATGCGAACGGTAAGTACCTGTTCAAGCACGTGGCCAACTACGAGTCCAAGGTGATCTTCTACAACATAATGGGCCACAAGGTCAAGATGAGCTACCACGCGGTTCCTCATGCCGTCTTCACCTACCCGGAGGTGGCCTCCGTGGGTATGAGGGAGGCTGAAGCCGTAGAGAAGCTTGGAAAGGACAGGGTGCTCATCGGGTTCCACAGGTACGAGGACACGGCCAAAGGAGAGGCAATGGGCGTCAAGGACTACTTCGTTAAGGTGATAGTCGATGCGGAGAGCGGCGTCATTGTCGGCGCCCACATAATAGGGCCCCACGCCTCAATCCTGATACAGGAGATCGTTACGCTAATGTATTCGAGGGACCCCACATACATGGCCATATCCACGGGGATGCACATCCACCCGGCCCTGTCCGAGGTGGTGGAGAGGGCCTTCTGGCACCTCACGCCCGTCGATCACTACCATCACATGCTCCATCATCTGGGATTAGAGTAGCAATTCCATGGGAGAGCGAATCACGCTCCTCCGAAGACCTCATCGAACGATCTGAGGTCCAGCACCCTCACCCCCTCAACTTCCTCGGCCCTTCTAGCTATAATCAGATATTCCTTGTCGTATCCCTCCAACAGGAGCTGCCCCTTAAGCATCAGCCTCCTAGCAACCCTTCTCACGTCCCTAGCGCTTAGATCAGACCACTTGGCCTCCATGAGTAGGGCCTTTCTCTTCTCGGTGTCTACCAACACCAGGTCTATTTCCTCACCTCTCCCCCACCACCTGCCGAGCCTTGTAACCCTCATGTCGAGTCTCCCGCTCCTGAAGAGGCCTATCACGGCTTCCCTAGCCACCTTCTCGAAGACAGATCCTAGATACTGGGAGTAGCTCGCTCTCACAGTTCCCACATCTAGGAGGCCCTCCTCTATGAGGGAGAGGTTGGGCGCCACGAACCTGAACCAGAAGGTGAGGAAGTTGTCCGCCAAGAAGTAGCGTCCCCTCTTGGAGCTCCACCTCTCGGTGACCGGGACCTCCCTGATCACGAGCTCCACATCCATCAGGTTCCTCCGGTATGGAGTTAG
>JARZZM010000027.1 GCA_030130125.1 Thermoproteota archaeon | reverse complement strand
GTATGATCGCGTAGTATCCCTCGTCGTCCACTAAGGGCTCCATGGTGAAAACCTCCTTGAAGTGAGGGTCCCTCTCACCTGTGGTGGTGTTGAACACCGTCAGCACGTAATCCTCCAGCACAGCCAGATACTTGCCCTTGGAGGAGTGATAAGCTCCGTCCACGCTTTTCAGGATCTTCTGCCAGAGGATCTTCCCGTCACTCCCGGAGAAGCCCGCTATGTACCTGTCTCCCTCCCAAGCGACGACAACGATGCGACCATCAGGAGATATCCCGATCGGATAGGTCATCCAGCAATGCACCTTGTGTGGGTTTTCCCTGCTCCAGATCACCTTTCCCTCCGATGAGAGGGCTGAAATCCTCTCCTCCGAGAGCACAGCAACCTTACCGTCCTCGGAGATATCAAGATAGGAGCACTTCGTCGCGTTGGTCACTTTGACCCTCCAGAGTTCTCTCCCATCTGGTGATAGCAGGTGAGCGTATCCTAGGAAGTCGGTGTAGGCCAGATATCCGGAGGAAGACACGGCAGCGCTGATCACCCTTCCCGTGATCTTGAAGGTGCTTGATCCAGCGTTAGCGTGAATGGGTGATATCAGCGCCACTAACGTCAAGGAAAGTAGGAAATATGAGAAAATTCCCCTCATCATCGAGACAAATTGACCTTTTCTTCCTAAAAAACTTTTAACACATGATGTTTCCTTCAATCAAAGGAACACATTGTGAGTAGGTGGGGGGAGTGGCTAGGCTAACCGGGCGCCCAAGCATGGGCGGGGATTTTAAAGTTGGATCCCCAGACGGATGAGGATCCGTCTGGATCTAGTGTGGGCCGCGCTGCTCGGTGCCCTGCAAGGACTGACTGAATGGTTACCGGTGAGCAGCTCAGGGCACCTAGTCATAGTTCGCGCGCGAAGATGCTTCGGCTAGAAAGGGGCTCGCGGAACTCTTAGTTATCGAGCCGGATATCCGGCTTGCCATAATCAATGCGGTGTTGAGGGGGCCACAGTTATACCCATACTCCTCAAGCTGATAGGGATCTATGAACCGATGAGGGATCAGTCTCAACGGGCACGGGGTCTACGCTCCATCGGAAATATGAGGGGCGCTGTAATCAGGTCTCATTAGGTGCCTCGAAACGCTCCCATGTGATCTCGCTTTAGAAGAAATATTCAGAGAATTGAGGTTGGCAACAGATATCGGATCTCTTGGCGGGTCTAATAAGCCTTCGGAGGTGTGAAGCCTCGGTAGCGCAGCTCAAATCCTCGCTACAGACCTTCTCACCTATAAAGATATCTGGAGGCGGCAGATCCGATTGAGCCTCAGCTTCTATCGTCGCGGGTATTCCAAGCCCCTTGATGGGTTTCCCTAATGGAGGCTATGGGGATACGGATCTCACACACAGCTTTGCTTAGGAACTATCGCGCCGTCTGATCCCTACGATATAGAATTGGATCAGAACCATAAAAATGGATATCTTTTCTCAGTATGTTGGCGTTGGGGGATCTCTGGTCCGAAGCGCTAAGGTCTGGGGGATATCAGGCAGAGTCTTCCTCCCCTATAGACAGCTACTTCCTCCCCAACCCAGCCCACGAAGCTGCCTTCCAAGGAGGTTAGCTCCTCACCGATTATTCCCGTCTGAGGTTCAGCTGACTGGATGGAGAAGGCGACATTCTCACCACTCGAATCCCACTGGAGGTGAAACGGCCTCCCCCTCACTTCAAAGAGTTTACCGTCTACGTACACGAACCATGTTCCATTAGCCTCGATAGCAGCGGCCACCCTCTTCAGACAGGCTATTTCGACCACATTGCCCTTGATCAACCTCCTGAGTGATCCTTTGTACGAGTATAGACCATTCTTACCTCCGATGTATAGCTCGTCGTTCAACCAGCAGCCGGTCGATGCCTCTACATCCAATTCGGCGACCTTCCTCCCATCCACATCCACCAGAGCTACCTTCCCATCTGTGGAAATGGCTATGGATCCCCTTCTAATGCCCAATACTCTTCCTCTGATGCTCCTAGAGGTGAGACCTCCCCTCCCGATTATTCGGAGCCCCGCCCCTTCGTCCTCTACCATCACGATGAGACTCCCATTAGCCCATCCCAAGTAGGTTACGTAACCTCCCAGCTTCATTCTCCTAGGGAGCTGAAGCATTGCCATCTCTCTCCCGTCCTCTACCACCCTAGTGACTACCGCTAGCCTCCCGCCCTCGCTCCAGCTGAGAAACTGTACTTCGCCGAGGAACTTCTTCTTGCTCAGGAGCGATCCATCTTTTCCAATAACTAGCAGATATCCTGAGTCCGTTCCTATTGCCACTTTATCATTCCACCAAGATGCCGCCGTGGCCCTACCTGGCAATTCCATGCTCCAAGCGATTGAACCATTCTCCATTATGGCGTAGGTATCGATCCCCGGTGAATCCGTGGAGACGATCGACAGCGGACCAGAAGAAAATAAGGTTGGTTTTCCACTGATGTTCATGCATCGTTCGTAACTAATCTGACGAGTTGGCCCTTTCTGTGGTGCTATGAAGTAAGCCAAGGCTACCACAACTAGAGCAGCGGCCAGAAGTAGTAGGAGTTCCTTGGTGGACATATCGATTCACCTTCGCATCAAGTGGTTATTGATGGCTGATAAACTTAGGAGTACCAGTACAGTAATGGGTGGGGTTTCGCTGGCGGGATTCAGATCGGTAAGGTAAGCGGATCCAGATCCTCAAGAGCTCCTCACAGTGCTCCGCCCTTCCCAAGCCGGAGGGAGTAATAATCATCAACCATTTCATACAGGGGTGCACCGTGTAATGGGTTTTAAGTTGAGGCCCTCAAGAGTTAGGGGATCCATCTGGACCTAATATGGGCCGCGCTGCTCGGTGCCCTGCAGGGAGTGACAGAGTGGCTGCCAGTGAGCAGCTCTGGACACCTAGTCATAGTTCAGAGGGTGATATCCTACGAGTCCGTGTTCTTCGACGCCATGGTGCACGGGGGAACCCTCCTAGCAGTTATAGTGGTCTTCAGGGCGGAGGTGCTGGGACTCATGAGGGGTCTCCTCTCCCTACCCCTAGCAACTATCACTCACAGATCCCTTACCCCTGAGGAGAGGCTCGCTTGGTACACATTGGTGGGCACCGTACCGATCGTTTTGGCTGGTCTCCTGCTTGCCGACGCGGTCGAGGCGATGTTCTCCAACCCCGAAATCGCGGGGATAGGCTTGTTCATCACGGGGTTCCTCCTGCTCGCCACCAAGCGCTCCAAGGAGGGTAAATCCTTAGATCTGAGGACCTCCCTGATCGTGGGGCTCGCCCAAGCCGCGGCGATAGTCCCGGGGATCTCGAGGTCCGGTAGCACGATTTCCGCCGGCATGATCAGTGGACTGAAGAGGGATGAGGCCGTCACATTCTCCTTCCTGCTGTCCGTCCCGGCTATAGCCGGAGCGTTGACTCTAGAGGTTATAAGATCTCCACTTAGAGAGGTGATGGCGCCCGCAAACCTCGTGGGATTCGTCAGCTCGTTCGCTGTCGGGGTGATCGCCATCAAGGCCCTGCTCGCGGTGATCAGGAGGAGGGAGTTCCACCTCTTCGCTTACTACTGCTTCGCGCTCGGATTGGTGGTTCTCCTCCTAATGAATTGAGAGGATTTGGTGAATCGACACATCCGCCCCCCACGCGCGAGCAACGAGTATCTCCGTCTCGAAAACCCCTAGATCTAGTGAGCTGAATAGATCGCCGACCGTTCTCCCTGGTTCAAGTCTACTAGTAAACAATAAATGTTAACACTTACAGTTAACAACCGGTGTGAACATGAGCGCGGTGATAGGGGTAAGGGTCCCGAAGAAACTCAAGGAGGAGCTGGAAAAGTTGGAGATCAACTATTCAGAGGAAATCAGGAAATTTCTGGAGGATTTAATCAGGAAAAAGAGGGCAGAGAGAGTAATGAGGAGATTAAGGGAATTGGAGAGGTCCGTCGGGAGGGTGGAGGGTAATCTATCCGTTGAACTCGTGAGAGAGGATAGGGAGGGCAGATGAAGGGAAGGAGAATCGTTGTCGACTCCAACATCTTGGTGAAATGGTTCATTCCGGAGGATTACCACGAGGAGGCAAAGGCCCTTCTGGAGGACCATCTATACGGGAGGGTAGAGGTAGTCATACCCCGATACGCCGTTCTTGAATTCGCGAATGTGTTGAGGAAGTACCGGGTCAGGAGGATCATTGGAGAAAGGGAAGTGAGGGAGGCGTTCGACCTCCTCGTGGAGTCCGCCCCGGTGATGATAGAGGAGAACGAGGAACTCGTGAGAAAGGCGCTGGACTATTCCTTAGAGAGGGGTCTCACTATGTACGATGCCTACTACATGGTGCTGGCCCGCGAGCTTGGGGCTATCCTATATACAGCGGATGAGAGGGTCGTTCGTCAACTGGTAGGGAAGGAATCCTCCCTTAAGCACATTAGGGAGTATGTAGATTGACCTTTAACACCCAAGAGGAAGGTTCACGAGGGTTTTCTCTGCATGCGGGATCTAAGATATTCTCGGTCGTGTAAGTTATCGTGGGAATCTGGCCTTGATGCATACTCCGACGGGAGCAGGATGGCGCCTGCGTGGAGAGTAAAATATTTCAAGGTTTACCGACGTTGAGGTATGGCGGGCACCGGGGGAGCTGGGGAGAACCCGGCTGAGAGGGCGGCTAGCCTGCCGCCGACCCCTCGAACCTGATCCGGGTAATGCCGGCGTAGGGAGCGTGCCCGCGGCAGCTCCTTATGCTGGCGGCCCCTCCAGTGCCCGCT
>JARZZM010000026.1 GCA_030130125.1 Thermoproteota archaeon | reverse complement strand
CTCGTGCACGAGGAAGTACCACCTGCCGTCCGCCCACTTGGGCCTCGTGTCCATGCCTCCCCTCACGTCGCTGTTCAGACTGTTCCCCAAGCTCCTGTCCATGGGAGAGAGGTCAACAGGATCCCACTCATCTATTGGCGTTTCGTACAAGTGCCTGTTGGTAACGAGACCCCTCCTCTTGTTGTGTCCCACCAAGGCAAGGGCCCTTCCGTCGCCCCGCCAGCTAACTTGGGTGAGATACCAATTACCGGGCCCTATCTCCCTCACATCCTCCCCGTAAATATCTGAGACGAATAGGCTTACATCCAACTGCTTGGACCTGTCCTTGAGGGCGAGGAACGCTACATTCCTGCCGTCAGGAGATGGCATGAAGTCCTTCACGTGCAGCTCTGGAGGAGAGATGGGCCACGTCTCGCCCGTGTTCAGGTCCACCCCCCTCAACCTGTTCACCGACCAGTAGGTCCACCCCTTCCCGTTCCACCAGAATGGGATCTCCCTTATGGTCCTCACATCCTCTTCCTTCCTTCCCTCAACGAACAGGGCCACCCCGATATCCTTGAACGCCCACTCCGCCCCTTCTATGCTGTTCTCATGCTTCAACACCTTGTACTCGGGGTATTCGCCGCTCCACACGTAGAGCTCGTTCCCGTCATCAGTACCCCTGATGAAGAGGAATCTGCTTCCACCAGGCTCCCACGATGGATTTCCGTCCTTAGGACCTTCAGTCAACGGGAGGATCCTTTCTGAAACGGTATCGTACCCCCATATCCTGTAATCGTACTCGTTATCCTCTAGAAGGGCCCTTCCCACGCGGAACGCAACGAACTTTCCGTCGTGCCTCACCCTCGGCGGTCCCATCAGGACTAGCTTGGAGAAGTCATCTAGTAGCAGCGACCGCGGCATATGAGACGGTACCGGGTGAATGATTTAACAGATCTGCTTCGGGTCGGTAGATGCTCCAAGTATCCGAGAGCTCGAGCTCCCACAGGCATTAAACACGACGATCAGGTCTCCGACGCAGTATCATTTGTCCCACGTCCTAATAACTCATCAATACTTTCACTATGCCTCTCGCCCTTTCAAGGGAGATCTCAGCTTCTTCCCGACCGACGAACTTTCCCAAGTAGTCTGGCTTTCTTCCTAACGTCATAAAGCTTCCTGAAATCGTTATAAAGCTCCTTAAAACCTTGATTCTCGAATAGATTAGCCAGCTTACGTCTCTCCTGAGAATTGAGGGCTTTCTAGACCTGAGAGAAAAAACTCCACCATCATCCTAGCGGCGAAGTAGCTTGCTGAGGCACTCTTATTGTAATTTCCAACCTTCAAGTCTATTCTATCTTCTTCTAGCAGTCTAGCGGCCTTCTCTACGCTCAAACCTCCTCACCGGATCTGCCTTCTCTATGAAGGCCTCCACTACAGGATCGTCGGGCGTGGTTATCAGCGGACTTATGGCGACCTTCTACCGAACTCCCTCTCCACCTCCCTCTTCCAGCACCTCCGAGACCATACACTCATCCCTCCCCTCACGACCACCAGTGCGCCGCTCTCGTAGAGCAGGGGCTCCTCCTCATCGAGGGCCGCCACCATGACGAGCCGATCACCAGCTTGGAGGAGAGCTTTTTAGCGAAGATCAGGACGGATCTTCCCCAGAGACCCCTGTCCTCCTAACTAGGAGGCTCAGGAAATGCATCTAGGCAATCTGGGAGGGTGGACTTGGAACCTAATCGCATACCTCCATGCGAGAATCTACTCAACAGAAAAGGCCCGAGCCATTCACTCAACACTACTCAGACTGAAGCAGATTTCTCAGCGTCCGGCAGCTTCCAAGACAATTAACCGCCCATCAAATTTGAAAGGAACTCATTGATTGTTGAGAGGACTCCATCACCGCCAGCGGCGATTCTCCTGACTGGAGCACTATGACCTCCCCTCAAGTACAGTGTCCTCACGTGTACGCCTCTGGACCTCAGCAGGGAGGCGAAGCACCTGGCTTGGTGGTTGACCCCATTGGTACCGGCCCTTCCATCGAGGAGCCGATCCTCATCGCCCGCTATTAGGAGGGCTGGAACCCTCCTAACATCGGTGAATTCGTCGAACGGAAAGATCTCCCAGATCTCGATGGCGCAGAGCTGATACGTGCCGTTAGATTCCCTCAACCTAGCTTCCGGAAATTCGGAGATGCAGTATCCACCGCTGAGGCCGATATATCCGTTGAATATGTTCCATACGCCGTAGCTGTCTGCCTCAGGGCCGTATATCAGGAGGGCTCCGGCTATGGCGCCCGCGGAACTTCCAATGTATACGGAGCCCCTGACCTCGACGCCCTCGGACTCGAGGTAGGAGAGAGTCGCCCTTATTCCTTGAGCAATGTCCTCCAAGGGGGTGGGCCACTTAACTGAGGGGCACACCCTGTACTCGACGCTCGCTACCGCGAACCCCTTCTCGAAGAAGGGGTTGGCCATAGTTTTGGCACTTGATCCCGTAGCAGTTCCTCCCCTGAACCCCCCGCCGTGCACCACGAAGGCGAGCCAGACCTCCCGCCGATCGGGGAGGTAGAGATCCACGAACTGCCTCTCGTCCTCTCCGTACCTTATCCTCACTTTCTCCCTCTCGTCCCATCCCTTACCCAGCTGAACTGTGGGCACCTCTCGCTCCAGAAAGATCGTTAGGAGTGCGATCACCCCTAAAACGGTCAGAATTATCAGTACACTCATCCTCACGGAGGATCACTCAGGGGTGGATGGGATTAGGATGAATAAAAGGGAGCGTTCCGGTACAGGTAGAACACCCAATTGGAGGTATCTGAATTTCCCAAATACAATTTCGATCCTAGATAGGCTAGACTTGCCCGTTAGACAGCTTTGGAGAGCTCCGCATGACCCTAATGTCCCCTAACTATTGAACGGAATCTCGTGCATGGCGCGATCGCGCAAGCAAGAGTGAGAACTTTTAATTCTCAAGCTTTTTATATAGTTGAGAGAAAATAACTCTCAATGGAGGAGCTTATCGAGTCCATCAATCCATGGTGGATGGGTGAGGAAGACCCCGCTCTAGCGAGATGGAGCGCTCTGCGTTTCAAGGTTGTTCCCAATTGGATACGTAAGCTGTCACTCGAGCCCTTCTCACTAAACTTCGTGGTGGGTCCCAGGCAGGTCGGTAAGACTACAGGGATCAAGCTCTTGATAAGGGAGCTCCTGAATTCGGATTCCAGAAACCCGGCATCAATCCTATACTTGAACTGTGAGATATTCCCCTCCTTCAGGGATCTGCTGGATACCCTGAGATGGTACCTAGAATTCAGGAGGAGGAAGGGAGCGGATCACTCCTATATATTCCTAGACGAGATCACCTCTCTGGAGGGGTGGTGGAGGCCTATCAAGGCCCTAGTAGACTCGGGAGATCTTCTAGGGGATGTCATAGTTGCAACCGGCTCCTCGTCGATTAAAGTTAGGAGGGACGCCGATTTCTTCCCAGGAAGGAGGGGAACGGGAAGGACGGTGGAGGTGATCCCCCTATCATTCAGGGAGTACGCGAGGATGATAGGAGCAGATACAGATAGCCAGTTGAGGAGGGCCTTCCAGGAGTACTTGAAGGTAGGCGGTTTCCTGTCCAAGATGAACGGCATGCCCGATGCGGAGTTGATAAGTGGATACCTGAACGAGATGGTGAGATTCGGGAAGAGCCTAGAGATAGTGAAGGAGATCTTGGCATCCCTCTTCAGGAAGGCCCCATCAGCTGTGAGCTACCGCTCCCTCGCTGCCGATACATCGGGCTACTCATACAAGGTAGTCCAAATGTATCTGGAATTTCTGAAGGACCTCTATTTGGTAGGAATAGCTTATCTAAAGAATAATGGAGTGAAGTACAGAAAGGAGAGGAAGTTCTTTTTCAGGGATCCTGCACTAGCTAGGGTGTTCAGTCAGTGGGCAGATCAGAAATTTTTGGAGTCCGCCCTCTACGAATGGGTGGTCCAAGAACACGTCTACAGGGAGTATGGAAGGGTATTTTACTACAGGAACGGCTACGAAATAGATGTGGTGGCAGATGGCCTCAAGGTAGAAGTGAAGGCGGGAAAGCCGCACAGGAGATACCCGAAGGGCGTGATCCTGCTGGACGAGTCCAACATATGGAAATTCCTGCTGGGCTTGGGTGGTGATCTCTGGATAGGCGGAGGTGAGGAGCCCGGTCCCATCGATGTCGATGGGCTTTTGTAGGAGGACCCAGCTGTTTAGATGGTGGTCCCCCAAAGAGCACTGAAACTCAGGAACATGGAGCTGATACCTGTCTGGGCTGATTCACTGGGAGCCAAGTCCTTCTGCACCCTCATCAGAACTCCCGACGCCTCCATCGTGGTGGATCCGGGGATAGCGATAATGCACCCCTCCTTCCCCGCATCGTGGGAGATGAAGGAGAGGTGGCTGATTGAGGGCTATGAGGCCATTTCCAAGGCAGTGAAGGATGCGAACGTGGTGGTCATAACTCATTACCATTACGACCACTACACGGACTTCGAAGAGCCCTTCTACAGGGACAGACTGATCCTGGCCAAGTCCCCGAACGAGTACATAAATGATTCTCAGAGGGAGAGGGCCCTGCACTTCTTCACCAATCTGTTCTCCATGGAGGGGATCAAACTCGATGAGGTTATGGAGGAGCCCTCTGAGCTGGAGATTAGTGATCCGCTGGAGGAGATTTCGCATGCCATGAGCCTGGACTATGCCGATTACTCGGAGAGGAAGAGGGAGCTACTGAATAAGGGGATGAAATGGTTCTCTAAGAGGGTTGAAAGGTGGAGGAGGTATGCCAGGATACCGGAGCACGATGGCGAGACCTTCAGGCTGAGGTTCGCCGACAGGAGGGAGTTCACCTTCGGTAAGACTAGAATGAGGTTCACCCGGCCCATGTTCCACGGAGTTGAGTTCAGCAGGGTAGGCTGGGTCGTCGGCCTGACGGTGGAGAGGGCTGGCGAGAAGGTCCTATACACTTCGGACGTGAACGGGCCCATAATAGAGGACTACGCTGACTGGGTGATAGGGGAAGGGCCAAGGGTTGCGTTGATAGATGGCCCCGCTACCTATACCCTTGGGTATATGCTGAACCTTATAAACCTGAGAAGGGCGGTCGAGAACCTGAAGAGGATAGTCAGGGATGCCGGGTGCGATCTGATCCTGCTGGATCACCACCTCCCTAGGGAGCCTAGGTTCAGGGAGAGGCTTAAAGATGTGTACGAACTTGCCGAGGTCGAAGGGGCCCGCGTTCTCACAGTGGCGGAACACTACGGCAGAGAGCCCGTGGTTCTCTCATCGGATGGATAGGCCCGCTGAATGACCCGGTTGTTATGTCTTAGACCCCTGTAACTCTTTCCATTTCCAGTGGCTCGGACGGCGAAACCCAGTTGGATCCGCCTTGATAGGATCGACTCGAGAAACAACTTAGGAATAGGTAGTGGGGGGTCACAGCTAGGGATCTGACCTCCGAGTCGAGAGAAGCTCGCGTGCTCCTACTTTTCAGCACGGACACCTGCAGACTATACATTGAGGTCTCTCCTCTCTAGGAGGCTAATCTAAGGGATCTCCTACTTGTCCGCACCTCCTAAACACCCATTCCCTGAGTTTGCTCAAATCAAAGATCTTTCTATGTTCTCAGCTCCTCCTAGACAGGTTGAATAACTGCTCATCTTCTCCCAATTCAAGTATTATAAGCTCCAGTTCCTATATATGGGGATAGAAATGGACAGAGAGGAGCTCAAAGTCAGGATAAGGAGGATCTTGGGCTCTTTAATAAAGCTCGCCGTTGCAATGATCGCCCTAGCTGCCCTAGACGCCATGTTCGGGGGGATGAAGTTCGAGGCCTTCGGTCTCCTTTTAGATACCAGCGAGATCCTAGGAGGGATCAGGCTCCTGGCCATCATATATTACGGGTATTGGGTACTAAGGGACTCCCTCTTCTTCCTAGATCTGTTGAGCGACATTCTCGCTAAGAGGTTCGGTTTGGGGGAGAAGGGGAACCTGAGAAGGGCCGGTCTAGACTTCCTCTACCTGCTATCCACGGCCCTAGCGTGGTTCGGACTCTCTCCTTTCTTCAGATTGCTGCCAGACACGGTGATCAGGGTGATCTCTGTCCTGTTCATCCTAGTCTCGCTACTCTTCGTCTACGACTTAGTGAAGACCGTGTACTCGGTACTCAAGATAAGCTTCGAATCCTTGGTGGAGATCCTATCAGAGTTGCTGGGGAGGGAGCTGGCGGGAAGATCAGGGGAAGAGGAGGAGAAAGTAGATCTCGCTCACGACAAGGTGGAGGAAGGTTAACGGAGCCCCGTACTTGGTGAATTCCATCGGGTTGAGTCCTTCCTCCCTCTGGAGGACTCCCACGGCCACGAGAGATGGAGGAGAGGCGAAGTAAGTCAGGTTACCTCCTATATTAGCTCCCACCGCGACCGCGTACGGGAGGACCTTGCTGAGGGAGGGCATCGCCTTCAGTATCGAGGTGAAGGTGAGGGCCACAGGTATGTTATCCACGAACCCGCTCAACAGCCCAGAGGACCATAACGTCAGGGTCAGGAAGGTCAGGGGAGTCTCCCTCAACCCACTCATGTAGGAGGAGACGTAGTTTAAGAGGCCAGCCTTCTCCACGCCTCCCACCACCACGTAGAAGGAGGCTAGGAAGAAGACGGTGGACCAGTCAACGTTGGAGAATATCTCGTCCGGATCGGCCCCACCCATCCAGAGCATGAGAGTAGCCATGAGGAACGCGACGAGGTCCATGGGGAATTGAGGGAGGTTGGCCACGATCAGGGCGAGGAAGGCGGAGAAGATTAGGAAGGATCTGACGAGCTTCCCCCTCGCGAAGGAGCTCCTAGCGGCGGTGAGTTCACCTCCTTTCTCTTGGTAGAGGCCACCGGTCGACACCCCCACTAGCGCAGTTACGGTCGTGAGGAGGAGGGATAGGGGCAGGGCCACCCTCAGGAACTCGTTGAAGCTTATCCCGAAGTTTAGCGCAACTATCAGGTTGGGTATGCTACTTATCATCAGGCCCATGGCCCCGCTGTTCGCGATCACGGTCTCGTAGATGATCCATTTCTTCAAGTTGATGCCCAGTCGGTTCCTGAGGCTTGTGGTGATTGCAGCCATGACTAGCATGGCCGGGAAGTTCGCCAAGAAGAGGGTGACCGCCAAGGTCAGGTACAGGAAGGACACGAAGAGAAGATTCCTCCTCCTAGCGAGGATTCTCGCTACGAGAAGGCCCATTGCTTGGAAGAGCCCCGACTCGGAGAGCCCCTCCACTAGGATGAGGACCCCCACAATGAAGAGTAGGGTATGCCAATCAATGAAATCGAAGACCTCCTCGGGCGGGAAGAGTCCGTAGACGTAGGCGCCGAAGTACACCATGATGGCAGCGCTGATCATGGCTGAGGTGGCCCTGTGGTACTTCTCGGTGACTAGGAGGAGTATCGATAGTAGGAAGACGCCCAAAATTGCTAGCTGAGGATCAGTCAGCTGGACCATTCGCTTCCCCGGCCGATCTAACCAGCTCCTCCACCTTACTCAGGAAGTTCTCGTCTCGCTCAAGCCTCCTCGCATCCTCGACGGGTATATCGAGGGGAATTATGAGGAAAGACGCCCCATTCCTCTCTAGGAAGAGGTGCGTCAGCCTCTCCACCCTTTCCAAGTAATACTCGTTCTTAAGAAGCTTTTCCAACCTTTCCCGCTCTGCCTCGCCCCTCAGGTATATTTTCACTTTGATGAAGGGCCTTATGGCTCTCTCCACCTCATCCTTGAGGTTCTCATATCTGTTGAGCTTGCTCATCGAGTCTTCCTCACTAGATAAAGCTAAAAAGTTGCTTTTACGAACGCTAGTTGACACTTTCGTCAAGCTCGAATTATTTTAACCCCCTACCCATCTGGGGTATGCACCTGAGTGTAGATGATGGAGCCATCGATTGGGCTTCCTCCCTGATCTCAGCTTGGGTCTCTCACATGGCAGGTACGAGGAGCTCTATCCTTCCACCCAAAGACGACGAAGTAGAGAGGCGACCGGGTTTCTTCCTCCCCGCGGTGACCATAGATCACCGCACTCGCACGGAACTTACTGACTTCTCCTCTTATATCAGGAGGAAGAGGCTGTCGGACTCCAATCTCCTCCACTACCCGGCGCGCCGCAATCAATCCGTAAACATGGTTTCGAGAGGCCAGACCCATGGAGCCAAAATCTCTCAACCCTTACTAATGGAGTAGTTACAGCTTTCCATCGGCTCTACTTAAATCTGTTTAGAACACCAAGATTCGAAGGATCGCTATAATTGGTCCCCATTAAACGGTTCACCTCCCGTATGCTAGGGCATCTAAGGACTTCTTGTATAGTTTGAGGATTTCCTCCTCTCCTTCCCCCTCATCGCCGTAAATGAGGATCGCCTCATCGACTATTGTCTTAGCCAAGGCAGGGTCTACATCCAAGTTCAGCACGATCAGATCGACTGGAGCTCCAAGCAGAGCTTCCAGCTCAACCTGAAGCCTTCCAATATCCAACATACTCCTAGGCCTCTCCTCCAGCTTTACGGCTAAGTCGACATCATTACCGCATTCATCCCTCGCCAGAGAGCCGAAGACGAAGACCAACCTTATACCCAGCTCAGGAGCCTTATCTCGAATAATCCTCCTCACTTGGTCTAAACACGGATCATCAGCCAGCTCCCTCAAATACCTAATCAACTCAGGAACCCTTTCAGCCAGCTCCTCGAATGCCCTCATCTCCAGATCTCTGTCTATATCCGCGTACATATGGACGAGAATATTTCTAAAACCCGCCATACCCTCCAAAAAATCCTCGAAACTGGGATCAGTCACCTCTGACAACCATTTAGCCAGATCCCTGTAAGTCTCCGGTTTCTTACCCCTCCTCTTGGAAACGAGGACTGCTGCGAAGTCCAGAATCACTTGAGATATCAGCTGAGCGAGCCGCTCGACCGAATAAATGCTCTCCGCCCCCAATCGATAATTTCGGAGGGCCTCAACGAATTCTTCATGATACCCCTCCAACCTCTCCAACAATTTAACCAGCTTCATTGTGGCATCTGGACACCCTACCTAAAAATACCTTACTGGAAGGCGTTATTAGAGTCGGCTGAAATCCTTCAGGGAGCTTAGGAAAAGAGCAACAAACACTTCAACTGTTTTATGGCAGAGACCTCAGTTCAGTTATGCTCGCGCGCCAATGCTCTCTGTGAGAAAGGGGGATCCATCGGCAGTGAGCATCGGACCTTCTGGTGAACATCTTCACCCTTGATTTTGATCCCTTGATGAGTGTACTACAGTTAACTATAAGGCAGCTTGAAGAGGGCCCGCTAGGGCCCGAAGGTGTAATCGTGATGTTGAGTACAAGGATCTTTTGGATGCGATTCGGGATCCAGCATCGGGTAATAAATATCCGGGTAAATCACCTAGCACTGGTAAACCAAGAAAGCTTATCTTGAATCCCCAATAGAGGATAGTGGGGTAATGTGGAGTACAGGGATATGTTCATAGGGATCCGCGCTCACGTCCCCGATGGGTGGCTGGTATTAGCCAGTGAAAGCACCCTCTTTTCGCATCACCCCCACGTGCCCACCACGATGATCTTCTCATCCCGACTCGACGCCGATTCCCTGATCAAGGAATTAGTAAATTACGTACAGGCATTGATAGGAGCTCCTTTGAATGCCAGAGTGTCAAGAGGGAGGTTCATCGAGGCTAGGGGCTACCTCCCAGGGACACTAACGCAGCAGGTCATGAGAACCCCTCCGGGGGAGTACGTAATAAGGGTCTACCCGGGAAAACCATCTTGGGGATGGGCATCTCACGTACAGTATCTAAGCAAAGATTTAGAGAATTACGGGAAACCAGAGCTCCTGAACTCAATAGAGGCTAGGAGGATCAACGTACCTGATCCCGCGAGGGGAGTCGTCGCCTTCAAGACAGCGGTCCCACACCAATCTCACGTCAAGTGTTACGCTCAAGGAGAGGCTCCCGTTATGGAGATTCGGGGGAGGGACTATCTGATCTCCATGATCCCCCCAAGCACCTACGTTTACGGGAACCCGTTAATAGTCCAGTCCTACCTCATGATGGGAGCCAAGGTCAGCCCCTACATGGATGCTATCAGCTACATGAGGACGGCTTTGACGCCTATGGGGATTAAGGTGAAGGATGTTAGGCCCGCACCTATCCCCGGAAGTTTAGCTCACTTGGTTACGGCCAAACTCGCGTCTACCCTAACGACAGGTCAGCAGCCAATGTTCAGCTCAGCCATAGCTAAGTTGGAGGACGGTTACGCTTGGGTCACCGCCATTGGGGAGAACTTCATGGGATCACAGATATGGGCCGCCTATCTTTACCTCTCCAAGGGAAGGAGCGCCCTCTGGATACTCCAGAGCATAGCAGCACACTTCGAGATGAGACAGGAGTGGGCTAAAGCCCTAAAGAGGGAGAGTGACATGGCTTACAAGTCCGTCTTAAGCTCCATTAGATCTACCAGTAGACTCACTGACCAGATCGCGAGATCCCTGAAGACCAGCCAATTCCACAACTACCAGCCTGAGTACGGCTTAGAAGACAGCTATAGCGAGTGGGAGCTAGATAGTTCCAGCTATGACAGCTCCAGTTATGAAAGCGAATGGGAAGGGGATGACGTGGCTACCGGGACGGGCATGGACACCTTTTACGTGGACAGCGATGGGCAAGTTAGAGACATGGACCTAGGAGAGGACGTATCTTTCTATGAGATAGATGGCGAAGGCATTCTAAGGGATGAGGAGGGGAATGAGGTGGGCTACGTGGAGGACGGTTACGTTTACGACAACGAAGGCGATAGGCTGGGCTGGCTCGATGCATCCATAAGCGACGATTGGCAGATGGAGAGGCTGGAGCAGGAGAGCTCCGATCCTTCTGCTGTGTTCGGTTACTACAGTTGGGGAGCTCAAGACAACGAGGATTCAACGGAGACTCCCTACTATACTACTAGGGATGAGGACGAGGAGGATCAGTGAAGGTATTCTCTTTTTTGGATGTGATAGGAACTAAGCCTTAGGGATGAAACCTAAGGGAACTGGCCTCGGTGTAATGGAAGTCTCAGAGGGACTTCAAGCTTGAGGATGGTCTGCAGACGCCCGAAGTAGATGAACCCGTGGTTTTTGGCTGTCTCACGTATCAGCGAGAATCCCTTTAATTTGTTTGGACTACATTCGAAACAGGATATCGCACGCGAAGGTAATCGTGCTGAACTCACTCTCTTTCACGCTTTACTACGTCCCTTATAACCTCATCTAAGTCGTGATAATCCAGATCGTTCGCAAGAGCTGTCGCTGTGTGAATCGAATCGAAGAAGGAAAGTTGAGGGTACTTCATTCTCAGCTTGGTGGCGCCGGATACGATCTCGAATGTTAGGTCAGGGAAGGCTGGTCTGACATACCTCGTTATCAGCGACTCCATAGCCGTGAGAACGCGGTTGATTCCCTCCTCAGATAACCCCTTGGACTTCAGTATCAAGGAAAGCTCTACGAGCGATGCAGGGGAAATAAAGATCTTTATCTCGCGATCCTTTGCCCGCTTTAATAGGTTCATGGCCCATTCGTGGTTCCTATCTTTGGGATTCAGGGAGACTAAGAAGCCCGTTTCTAGGAGAACCCTTATCACACAGATACCTCCTTCAAGGCCTGGCGCTCAGCTATTCTCCTGAGTTCCCTAGAGAATGTCAGATCACCTAGCAACTCCTCCAACACTTTTTCCGGATCTTCTAGCTTCTTTATGAAGATACCATCCCTCTCTAATATGATGATGACCTTGTCGCCCTCTCTCAAGCCGAGCTTCTTCCTCACGTTCTTCGGGAGTACTATTCTTCCCTTACTATCGACTACCGCTTCCATCCGCTTTTTTAGTGGGTCCCACTTATAAAGAATTTCCCACATATCCTAGATGGGTCGCCCATCAACCATTGGGCTGTTGATGAGCCTAAGTCGATTCCCCGTGACCGGTTGAGCTGCCTGTCCATACTTCTGTTGAGTCCACAGCGGACGAGACTTTGAAGACTTAAGATTTTCGCCTCTCTCAGTCAACTACCATCACCGCACGGGGTAGCTGTGGGTTTGGAGCCTCCGGCAAGCCAAGTTAGGGGAGAGTTTGTGGAGGGGTATCAGAGAGGGGGAACCACCTCCTCACCTCTATCTCGAACTTCCTCCCCGGAACCTTGGGCAGCCACACCTCCATCTCTCCCTCGGAGAACTCGGATCTTACCTTCACCCTGTAACCGGAGCGCCACTTGGAAACCGCTTCGACCACCACAAGCAGACCCTCGCCCAGCCTCACATCCTCAGGGTAGAATCCGATCCTAAGCTTGCCCAACCCCTCCTCGTACCTGACCATGAGCCTATCAGCCCCATAGATTCCCGGGGCAACTTCTACCAGCTCCACCACATTGGCCCCTAGGAAGGAGGCGACGAAGACCGTTTGAGGGTCGCCCACGACCTCTTCCACGCCCCCCTCCCTAACTATCTTCCCTTCGTTCATCACGGCCAGCCTGTCGGCTATAGCCATGGCCTCCGACTGATCGTGGGTAACGTGGATTGCGGTGAAGCCGCTCTCCTCCTTCAACCTCCGCATCTCCCACAGGAGCTCCTCCCTCAGCTTGGCATCCAGCGAGCCGAAGGGCTCGTCGAGAAGCAGTATCTTGGGATCGGGGGCTAGAGCCCTCGCAATCGCTACTCTCTGCTGCTGCCCGCCCGACAGTTGATGTGGGTAGCGGTGCTCCAGGCCCTCTAACCTGAGCATCTCCAGCACCTCCCTAGCCCTGGCCTCGGCCTCCCTCTCCGACATTCCTCGGGCCTCCAGCCCGAAAGACACGTTCTCCAAGACCGTCATGTGTGGAAAGAGCGCCAGATCTTGGAATACCATTCCCACCCCCCTCCCCGAGGCTGGCGTATCAGTCACATCCTTCCCGTCGAAGTACACCCTGCCCCCATCCGGCGTCTCCAGCCCAGCTATTACCCTGAGCAAGGTCGTCTTCCCCGAGCCGCTCGGACCTAGAACGGCGGTTATCATCCCGTCCGGAGCCGTAAGGTTGACCCCGTCCAGTGCCTTGGTACCCTTGAACCTCTTCCTCACATTAATTACCCTTATCTCCGCCACGCACATCACCCGTTCTCCCGTGCGCACCTCCTTTGGTGGTCACAGTCAGGGCGTTCCATCGGGTCACCATATTCCCCCACATGCCGAACTTTACCATTACCATGAGTCCCTAGGTCCCACACAGACTCCTTCGTCACTCCCTCATCCACCTCAACCCAGACTCGATCCTGCCCTTCACCCATAGGAAGAGCCAAGTCAGCCCCATGACGATGACCGAGGCCGCTGACGCCAGCTGGAACCTCCT